>CAUUGW010000017.1:0-14644 GCA_963544785.1 uncultured Lachnospiraceae bacterium
AGGAAGGCAGATCCTTATGTATAGCCGATTAGGTTAATAATGATTATTCAAAAGTTTTTGAGTATAGAGATAATTCCGTGATTGAGGAAACTCTTAATAAAATGCTTCCTATTTCAGCAATAAAAGCGGATAATGCAGATATAATAACCATATATTCCATTCACACCGGATTAAGTCAGAGCTTTAATATAGAGCAAAATGTAAATGAAGATAATAAAATTGTAATCAACGGTCTTTATACCAACAGTCGTGATAAGAGCTTTTATCAATCTACCGACGACTTTATAAAGGAGTTTAATAAAATGCCGGTAGACGACATAAATGATATATTTTCGTCTAACAGAGATATAAATAAAATTTTAGAAAAAGATTATTCAACCGATAAAATAGAGGGTTTTGATGATGCTGTCAAATTAAACGGGACAAGAATGCTTAAAATTCCGAATGATGAAAGAATAGCAAATATATTTAAGGCGGTACCGTATATTGATGATATTGTGTTACGTTATGATAAGAATACGAAGAAACCTTATGTTTATGTTGCAAGTCACTATTATAGACTTGATTGTACCTTTGATATTGAGCCGAAATTAAATGATAAAAATAAGATTGTTATTAAAGATATGCTTTAATATAAAATATTAATAAGGGGCTTATTGTGTTTTTAGTGATAGGCTGATAATTGAATGGAGGATAGATATGAGCAACAATACAAACAATTCTGCAAGATTACGCATAGGCTCTTTGCTTGATTCGGGAAGTTTTATAGAGTTCGGTGCTTTGGTTAAAGCCAAGAACACCGATTTTAATATACAGATGAAAAAATGCGAAACCGACGGAGTTGTGACCGGATACGGGCTGATAAACGGTAATCCGGTCTATATATATGCACATGCAAGAGAAGTGATGGGCGGTACTATAGGAGAGATGAACTCAAATAAGATCTGCGAGCTTTATGACAAGGCTATGTTGCAGGGCTTTCCTGTAATTGCACTTATTGACTGCGGGGGAGTCAGGATTCAGGAGGGAATAGATGCTCTAAGCTCATTTGCTAAAATATATCATAAACAGGTGGCGGCATCGGGTGTAGTTCCGCAAATTACCGGAGTTTTCGGAGAAACGGGTGCGGGGGCTGCTCTTTTAGCAGGATTGTCCGATGTGGTTTATATGGAAAAAAATGCCGGACTGTTTATAAATTCTCCAAATGCACTTTTATCCAATCATATTGACAAGCTCAATACATCGAATTCCGATTTTCAGAGCAAGATATGCGGGAACGTGGACGGGGTCTTCTTGGAAGATGAGCTGCTTGAAAATATTAAAAGGCTTGTAGACATTTTACCTTTAAATTTTGAGGACAAGAATATAAAGAAACCCACAGACAATGCAAACAGACTGCTTAATGCTAATATTGACGACATTGATGAATTTGTAAGAGATATTGCGGATGACTTTAATGTGATAGAGCTTAAAAAAGACTTTGCACCCGAGATAATGACTGCATTTATTCGTCTGAACGGGCAGACGGTCGGTGTGGTTGCAAACAGAAAAGATGAAGTATCGTCAAATGCGTTGATTAAGGCATCGGAATTTGTGAAACTATGCGACTGTTTTAATATAAGTCTTGTGAATTTTACAAATGCTACAGGATTTTTAAGGACTGTAGATGAGGAAATCACATTAAACCGTTCTATCGCCTCATACACGGCAAGCTATTCTATGGCAACGGTTCCTAAGATAAACGTTATTACAAAAAAAGCGTACGGCACCGCCTTTTCCATATTTGGAAGCAAGGCTTTAGGCTGTGATATGGTATTTTGTTATGACACGTCAAGCATAGGTGTGATGAATTCAGGGATTGCCGCCGGATTAATCTGCGAGAATGAGGATAAAGAGAAAATAGATGAGGTCGCCGACATATACGAAAAAACTCATCAGGGAGCGACGGCTGTAGCTAACAGAGGTATAGTGGATATGATAATTAAGCCTGATTTAACCAGAAGATATTTAGTAGCGACAATCGAAATGTTGCTGACAAAAAGGGAGTTTTCTCCGGTTAAAAAGCATTTATCCGTTTGATGATTGGAGGCATAATGATAAATAAAATTAAAGAGTACAGGGCAAAGATTCTAAGCTCGTTACTTTTAATCTTAACAGTTTTAAGCCTTTGTTCGTGCGCAACAAATAAAAAACTTGAAATCAATGAGGAGGTTTTAGAACCCGCTCTTTCAGGAATGATAACATATGTTTCAATGGCGGAAAAAAGTGAAGAAGCCGAGCTTATCAAAAAGATGGACATAGAGGAGCTTAAAAGTCTTTTGAAGTCGGGAAAAGCTCCGTTTACCGCACAGGCTCTTGTGAATGCGGTTGAGGGGTATGAGAAGATAATAGACGGCTCGGGGGCTTTCGTTGATGTAAAGAGTATTGATTTTAATTCAGGCGAACAGGAGATAAATGCAAGGGTAGGCTGTCAGTTTGAAAAAAGGATTGTGAATGTCAATGCGATAATTGATAAAAACGGTATTATAAGGTCTTTAAGCTTTGCTCCTGAATATACGGCTGCCGAGATAGGACAAAAGGCTTTAACCAATACCGTTATAGGAATGTGTGCGGTGTTTCTTATTCTGAGCCTTATTGCCTTTATAATAAGTCTTTTAAAATACATTCCGCAAGGTAAAGTTGCTGCCGACAAAGGAAATGCGGAACTTGAAAAGAGCACGGTATCGACGGAAAAACAGCCACCTGACGACGAAAAAAGTTCTGACAATCTTGCCAATGATTCCGAGCTTGTGGCAGTGATTACCGCCGTAATCATGGAGTTTGAAAGCCTGCCTAAAGGCTCGTTCGTGGTAAGAGAAATCAGGCGTAGAGAAGAGAACAGATGGTAGATGAAAGGACAAATCGCTTTTAAAATATTTGGAGGAAAATATAATGAAAAATTATCGCATAACAGTAAATTCAACGGTATATGAAGTAACGGTTGAGGAAATAAATGCAGAAACAACAGCTGTAGTCAATAATAACTCACAGCCTTTAATAAATAACAATGCAGAAATAAAAAAAGAGATAAAAAATAAGGAGTTTTCAGGCAAGGCGATAAAGGCTCAGGTGCCCGGAAAGATAACACAGATTCTTGTAAAAGAGGGGCAGAGCATAAAGAACGGAGATACTATAGTAATGCTTGAGGCTATGAAGATGGAAATTCCGGTATTATCATCTGAAACGGGTGTGGTATCCTCTATATTGGTAAGTGTGGGACAGAGTGTGGAAAACGGCGACAGCTTGGTATTGTTATAGGAAGCCGTAGACTTTCCGAAAATGGAGGAGGAAAATGAACAATATAGTAAACACCTTGGACAATCTGATCAAGCAGACCGCTTTTTTCAGCCTGACCCTTGGCAATATTCTGATGATTATTGTAGCTCTGGGGCTTTTATATCTTGCAATTAAAAAAAATTACGAGCCGCTGCTTTTAATTCCTATAGCTTTCGGAATGTTGCTTGTAAACATATTTCCCGGGATTATGGCAAGCCCTGAGGAGACCTCAAACGGTGTTGGAGGGCTGTTGTACTATTTTTACAAGCTCGATGAGTGGTCGATTTTACCTCCGCTCATATTCTTAGGCGTGGGGGCTTTGACCGATTTCGGGCCTTTGATTGCCAATCCTGTAAGCTTTCTTCTGGGGGCTTCGGCACAGTTCGGAATCTTCGTAGCCTATCTTGTGGCTATGATGATGGGCTTTTCGGATATGGCTGCTGCCGCTATTGCCATAATAGGCGGAGCTGACGGACCTACATCTATTTTTTTGGCAAACAAATTGCAGCAAAAAGACCTGCTTGGACCTATTGCGGTGGCGGCTTATTCATATATGTCGTTAGTTCCGATAATTCAGCCGCCGATAATGAAGCTTTTAACCACGGAAAAAGAGCGAAAAATAAAGATGGCTCAGTTAAGAGAAGTGAGCAGAAGAGAAAAAATACTTTTTCCTATAATTGTAACAATAGTTGTATGTATGATTTTACCTGATACAACTCCGCTTGTAGGTATGCTGATGCTCGGAAATCTCTTCAGAGAATCGGGAGTGGTAAAACAGTTACAGGAAACCGCGTCCAACGCATTGATGTATATAGTTGTTATTTTGCTCGGAACATCTGTAGGTGCTACCACCAGTGCAAAGAATTTTTTAAGATGGGATACTTTAAAAATAGTTTTATTAGGTCTTGTGGCATTTTCATTTGCGACTGCAATGGGAGTACTTATCGGGAAATTGATGTGTAAGATTACAAAAGGCAAGATAAATCCGCTTATCGGAGCGGCAGGAGTGTCTGCCGTTCCTATGTCTGCACGAGTGGTACAAAAAGTGGGTGCACAGGCAGATCCCGATAACTTTTTGCTTATGCACGCAATGGGGCCCAACGTGGCGGGAGTAATAGGAACAGCGGTAGCGGCAGGCGTGTTTATGGCGATATTCGGTGTATAAAGGAGAAAAAGCGGTATGGAAAAAAAACCTATAAAAATAACGGAAACAATACTTAGAGATGCCCATCAATCTTTGGCAGCCACCAGAATGAGAACTGAAGATATGCTGCCGATAATAGAAAAAATGGATAAGGTAGGCTATCATTCCGTAGAATGTTGGGGCGGAGCCACATTTGACGCATCTCTCAGGTTTTTGCACGAAGATCCGTGGGATAGATTAAAAAAGCTTAGGGCAGGTTTTAAAAATACAAAATTGCAGATGCTTTTCAGAGGGCAAAATATATTAGGATACAGACCCTATGCAGATGATGTGGTAGAATATTTTGTACAAAAATCTATTGCAAACGGAATAGATATAATAAGGATTTTTGATTGTTTTAATGATTTAAGGAATCTACAGACTGCCGTAAAGGCTGCCAATAAGGAAAAGGGACACGTACAGGTTGCGTTATCCTATACCTTGGGAGAACCTTATACCGTAGAGTATTGGAAAAAAAAGGCGGAAGCGGCAGCGGATATGGGAGCTGATTCTATCTGCATAAAGGATATGGCAGGGCTTTTGACTCCTTATAATGCAACAGAACTTATAGCATCATTAAAGGAGGCTTTAACTATTCCCATACAACTGCATACACATTATACCTCGGGAGTTGCGGCGATGACCTACTTAAAAGCCGTTGAGGCGGGAGTGGACGTGATAGATACCTCTATTTCATCGTTTGCTTTAGGCACATCACAGCCTGCCACGGAGGTTATGGCGGAAACATTTAGAGGAACTCCTTATGATACGGGATTTGAGCTTGATTTGTTAGATGAGATAGCCGATTATTTTAAACCGTTGAGAGAGAAATTTATAGAGGACGGTACTATCAGTACGAAGGTCTTGGGAGTAAATATCAAGACTTTAAAATATCAGGTTCCGGGCGGTATGCTTTCCAATCTTGTGTCACAATTAAAGACACAGCACGCAGAGGATAAATTTGAACAGGTTCTTGAAGAGGTTCCGAGAGTTAGAGAGGATTTGGGGCTTCCTCCGCTTGTTACACCGTCTTCTCAGATAGTGGGAACACAGGCTGTGTTTAATGTGGTTATGGGTGAGAGATATAAGATGGTCACTAAGGAAACCAAGGATATATTGCTTGGGAAATATGGAGAAACTGTAAGAGAATTCAATAAAGAATTGCAAAAAAAGGTAATAGGCGATGAAACACCGATTACCTGTAGATTTGCGGATACATTAAAGCCGGAGCTTGAAACGTTAAATAAGGAAATAGAGGCATATAAAGAAAAAGATGAAGACGTATTAAGCTATGCCCTGTTTCCACAGGTAGCCGTAGAATACTTTAAATACAGACAGACACAAAAGACCGGAATTGACGGTAAATTGTTTGACAGAGAGAATGAGGCATATCCCGTGTAAAAGAATTTTAAGCGAAATCGGAAAGGATTTTATGGAATATACAGCCCTATACAGAAAATATAGACCGAACGGTTTTGACAGCGTGTGTGGACAGGAACACATAGTAACCACGCTTAAAAATCAGATAAAATATAACAGAATAGCACACGCATATCTTTTTTGCGGCATAAGAGGTACCGGAAAAACCACGTTGGCACGTATTTTTGCGGCGGCGGTCAACTGTACGGGAGAGGGTGACAGACCCTGTGGACATTGCAAAAACTGTGCGGATTTTTTTTCTAACAGAAGCCTTAATGTAATTGAGCTTGATGCCGCTTCCAACAACGGCGTAGATGATGTCAGAGCCCTGATAGAACAAACCGAATATTCTCCGGTGGATGCAAAATATAAGATTTATATAATTGACGAGGCGCATATGCTGTCGGGCAGTGCGGAAAATGCTCTGCTTAAAACATTGGAAGAGCCTCCTGAATATGTGATTTTTATATTGGCTACCACAGAACCTAATAAAATAAAAGAAACCATAAGGTCAAGGTGTCAAAAATATGAGTTTCATCAGGTAACCGGAGAGGTAATTAAAAGACAAATCAAAAAAATAGCGGAGCTTGAGGGAATTGAAATTGATGCCGATGCGTTGGATTACATAGCGGGGGTGTCCGAAGGCTCTATGCGAGATGCCTTGAGCATATTTGACAGCTGTTTTTCTTTTTGTCTTGACAGTAAAAAAATAGACTTGAAAAATGTTACGGATATGCTTGGTACTGCGGACTATACTGCATACAGGGATCTTACTTTATCATTGATAAGAAAAAATAGTGCAGGGGTGCTTAAGGTTATAAATGAGCTCTCAAAAAAGGGAGCTGATTATCAAAGAATAGTGTCGGATTTTCTTCTTTATCTGAGGAATGTTATGGTAATAAAAGCGGATTCATCACTTTCCGATGTTTTGGGGATTTCAAAATCGGTTGTGCAGAGTGTAAATGAATTGGCGACACTCATAGAAATGTCCGCAATACTTGAGTATATAAAGATTTTATCCGCTTTGCACCGGAGAATAAAGATGTCCACCACAAAAAGGATAGAGCTTGAGAGCACATTGCTTTTAATTTGCGAAAACGGGAAAAGCTCTTTATCTGATGAAAAATTAAAAACGGTACAACAGGACATTCGTATGACTGAAAAAAATCAGCCCGTAGAAGTGAAACGACCTATAGAAGCGGAGCAACCTGTAGAAATTAAACAGCCTGAAGAAGAACAACCTGTAGAGGTAAATCAGCCTGTAGAAGCCGAACCTGTAATTTCCATAGACGATATTTCACAAAATGCCTCGGGGCTTACAAAGGCTATGTTGACAAAAATAAAGCTTAATATTAAGGATAAAAAAATTATTTTTATAGCGGATAATGATTTGACCGTAGAGTATTTTGAAAAAGAGAATATTAAGAGCGAAATTAACAATATATTGAAAAAATTAGGCATAACAGGTTATAATGTAGGGTGCGAATTAACGACTCTACCCAAAAAAGTGTATACAAAAGAGGAAAAAGAAGATATAATTAAAAAAAATATTACAAATATTGATATTACTTGGGAGGATTAAAAAGATGGCAAAAAGAGGAGGCTTTATGCCGGGAGGAATGCCCGGAAATATGAATAATTTACTGAAACAGGCTCAAAAAATGCAGAAACAAATGCAGGAAGCCACGGAAGAGCTTGAAAGAAAGGAATATACCACATCTTCCGGCGGCGGAATGGTAGAGGTGACGATAAACGGCTCTCTTGAGGTAAAGAGCATAAAAATAGACGAAGAAGTGGTAGATAAGGACGACATAGAGATGTTGCAGGATCTTATATTGGCTGCCGTAAATGATGCGATAAGTGCGGCGGAATCCGACAAGCAGAATGCTATGTCAAGCCTTACCGGAGGTTTGGGCTCGATGTCGGGGCTTCCGTTTTAATGGGAAACTACGATAACAGTCTGCAAAAGCTCTCGATGGAGCTCTCAACGCTTCCGGGAATCGGAAAAAAAACGGCTCAAAGACTTGCATTTCATATAATTACCAGACCTAAAGAGGAAGTAAAACGACTGGCGGACACAATAATTTATGCAAGAGAGAATATCAAATTGTGTAAAAACTGCTGTACTCTTACAGACAGTGAAATTTGTCCGATTTGTGCCAACAAAAACAGGAATGACGGTATGATAATGGTGGTCGAAGAGCCTAAAGACGTGACGGCATATGAGAGAACAAGCTCTTATGACGGGGTTTATCACGTGTTGCACGGAGTAATTTCCCCTATGAGAGGGGTGGCACCCTCCGATATAAAGCTTAAAGAGCTTATGCAAAGGCTTCAAACAACTGATGTAAATGAGGTGATAATAGCCACATCATCTACCGTCGAGGGAGAGGCTACGGCTATGTATATCAGTCAGCTGATAAAGCCTGCCGGAATAAAGGTCACAAGGATAGCCAGCGGAGTACCGGTGGGCGGAGATTTGGAAAATATAGATGAAATAACGCTGTTACGTGCCTTGGAGGGAAGAATAGAACTATAAATGTATACAGAGGATAACGAAAATGTAATTGATTTTACCGGCTACAGCTATAATATCAGCTCTTTGGACAGGATAGACGAGTCGGAGAAATATATCAAGCAGGCAGTCAAAAAAGTAAAGATCAGGAGGTTTTTATTTTTTGCAAGCCTTATTGTTTTAGCCGCTTTATCGGTATTTTTGGTTGCATTATATATATATTATCGGGGCTATACCGGATTTACCGTAAAATACAGCAGAATAAAAAGCGATGTGTTTGCGGAATATGAGTCTTTTTCAAACGGACTTATAAGGTATGGAAAAGACGGGGCTATTTTTATTGACAAAACCGGAAAAGAAAGATGGAACGAGGGGTATCATATGAAGCATCCTATTATAGATACCAACGGTTCTTTCTCTACAATAGCGGATTTAAATGGCAATACGGTGTGCATATTTGATGAATCGGGCAAGATGTGTCCCCCCATAAATATAGCATTGCCTGTTTCCGGTGTCAGAATATCTGAAAACGGTGTGTTGATGGTAGTATCCGAGGATGACGGTTCAAGCTACATAGATTTTTACAGTAAAGAGGGAAATGAGCTTGCCAAAGGCAAGTATCCGCTTGATAAAAACAGATTTCCTTCATGTTTTGACATTTCAAAAAACGGTCGTAGAGCGGCTATCGCCTTTGTTTATTATGATAAGGCGAAGATTTATTCGCAGATTGCTATCTTGGGTTTTGACAAATCGGATGTGTCGAAGCCGAATAATGTTATATTTTCAAAGGATCTGGGAGCTGCACTGCCGTTAGATGTAAAGTATGTGCAAAATGACGATCTTGTAATTTTAACGGGGGAAGCTTTAAATGTACTTGAAAATAACAGCGATGAAATAAATTTTTCCATACCGCTTGGAAACACTGTAAAATCCGTGCTTTATAATGATTATGAGATAGTTGTTGTTCAGAAAAAAGAGGGGGGAAGCACAGCTGATTTTTATGATTACAGCGGAAAAAAACTGTCAAGCCCCGTATTAAAAATAAAATATAAAAATATTTTATTAAACAGAGAATTTTTAGTGTTGGCTGACGAATATGAGATGCAAATTTTAAATAGGAACGGAAAACTCAGATTTTCCAAGGCTATGGGGAACAGCATAAGGGATATAAAGGCTATGGGGGATAAAAAATCATATCTGATAATGTATGAGAATAAGCTTGAAGCCATCACTTTGCATTAGGATATTTTAGGGGAGAACAGATGACATTATGTGATTATATTATATTTGCAATATTGGTAATATTTATGATTGCCGGTTTTTTTAGAGGACTTATAAGGGAGTTTTTTGAGGTTCTTTTTGCTCTTTTGCCGATAGGGCTTTCTATCTCTTCTACTCCGTATATTGTGAGATTCCTTAAAGGAAATCAGCTGTTTTTGCCGACCCTTTTGAGCTTTTTTGAAAAGAAATTTGACAAGAGTTCTTATCTTGCCATATTTTTTAACGAAAAAGAGGAGCTGATTTCATCGGGACTTGGAGAAATTTTTGCAGGGAGGCTTGCATACTATATAATCTTTGCAATAGTCTATATATTGACATATATTATAATTAAAATTATCATGATTTCCGGCAATATTATCGCAAAGCTTCCGATTTTAAGCGGGTTCAACCGTTTTTTCGGAGCTGTTTTCGGGCTTGCAAAGGGATTGCTGTTTGTATCAATGGTTATGTTTTTGTTATCCTTGGCTTATGTGAATTTTTCTATCGGGGAACAGTGGTTAAAGCTGATAAATGAAGGAACGATGTCAAGTTTATTGTATCAAAACAATATCATAGTTTTTATTATTAAAGCTATTATTGAATAAGAGCAGAGGTAAAACGACAGATGAGGGTGTTGAAAAAATTAAGAAAATATTTTCTATTGATTTCAGGTTCGGTTTTTATTTTAAGCAATACATTAAGTGTGTTTGCAGGTAATAATGTAAATTCGCTTTCCAAGGCATCAGGGCTTAAAAAAATACCTAAATTGGAGTCTGAGAGCGCTATAGTAACAGATGCAAAAAGCGGAGCCGTTTTGCTTGCCAAGAATCCTGATAAAAAGCAGTTTCCGGCAAGTATTACCAAGGTTATGACGGCTCTGTTGGTTTTGGAAAAAATAAATGATAATTGTGATGACTGCACTATAGTCTGTTCAAGAAATGCCGTAATGAGCATAGAGAGGGGCAGCTCGCATATCGGAATAGTTCCTGACGAGGAGCTTCATATAAGAGATGCGCTTAATGCCATGTTGCTTAATTCGGCAAATGAGGTCAGTAATGCCTTAGCAGAGTATGTATCCGGTGATTTGGACGATTTTGCGGAGCTTATGACTGAAAGGGCTAAGGAATTGGGCTGTAAAAACACCCATTTTGTTAATGCAAACGGGCTTCATAACGACAAACATTATACCACGGCTGAAGATATGTCGCTTATCCTTAAGGAAGCGATGAAACACCCCTTGTTCAGAGAGATTGTAAGTACGGTACGTTCTTATGTGCCTGCAACCAATCTCACAGATGAAAAAAGGTATCTTCAGAACGGAAACAGAATGATAAGAAAGGGTACGCCCTATTACTATGAAAAATGCACGGGCGGAAAGACGGGTTTTACGAAAAAGGCTCTGCATACCCTTGTAAACACGGCAAATGACGGGAATTTATATTTAATATCGGCGGTTCTTAAATCCCGTGGCAGACCCGATAAATGGGAAGACACCAAAAAGATGTTTGATTTTTGTTTTAAGAATTTCAGGAATGAGAATCTTAAAGATGACGATAAGGAAAAGGACTTTACAAAATTAAAGGCACTTAAAACAGGTGATAAGAGCATGGTTTCCGAAGATTCCGTTCTGTCTTATGTGGAAGAAGAGCCTACGGTAACGCTTCCGAATGATGCCGACGTTGATGATTTGAACCTTGTTGCGGAGGTTGAATCAGATGATAAAACCGGCAGATTGTTAAAGCTCACCTATACCTACAATGATTGTGTAGCCGGAGAATGTCATGTAAATGAAAAATTTATTGAAAACACTCCTGTTGACACCTATGCCGATAATGGCTCCGGACAAATAAAATCTTTTAACGTAGTCGTAATTATAATATCGGTAGCGGCAGTTGCGGTGCTTTTGTCGGTTGTTTATGTTTTTATAATGATTAGGAGAAAAAAAGTCAGCGACAATTTTTTATCAAGGTTTAAGGGAAATAAAAAGAGTTTGGACATAAGCCTTTTAGATAAGAAATAATGAGGATTAAAACCCGATGAATTATATAGTATTTGATTTGGAATGGAATCAGGCGGCGGTGAATGAAAAAAAAGTCGAAAAGCTGCCGTTTGAGATAATAGAGATAGGTGCATTCAAGCTTGATGAGAACCTGAAAAAAATAGACGAGTATCACAGAGTAATAAAGCCTAAATACTATAAAAAATTACACCATCGTGTGAGCAGGATTGTAAACATAAGTCATGATGAGCTCAGCTGCGGCTATGATTTTGATTCGGCTGCCGAAGATTTTTTGAAATTTTGCGGAAAAGATTTTATTTTTTGTGTATGGGGAAGCTTGGACGTTTATACCCTACGCAGTAATTTAAGCTTTTATAATATTAACTATGATTTTGGAGAACCGGTAAAATACCTTGATGTTCAAAAGCTCTACAGTTTTTATAAATATGACAGCTTAACAAGGGTTTCATTAAAGGATGCGGTGGAAGAGCTTAATATAGAAAAAAGCAAGCTTTTTCACAGAGCACAGGAGGATTCATGGTATACCGTGCAGGTGATGAAACACATACCGTTTTATAAGCTTTGTATGTTTACCACAAATGACTTATTTACCATACCCTTGACAACCAAAAAGGAGATACATATAACCTACGAGGGTTATTATAAAATCATTTCAAGAGGATTTGAGAATCAAGCCGGCGTTATGCGAAACCGCAGAATCAGAGAAACGGTTTGTCCTTACTGTAAAACAAGGATAAGAAGGACGATTAATTGGTTCAGAGAGTCGCAAAACAGCTATGCCTGTACAGCGGAATGTAGGGAGCATAGAAAATTTTTGGGTAAAATAAGGCTTAAGACCAACAACGAAAAATTTTATGCAATCAAGGTATTAAAAGAGGCGACAGATAAGGACATAGACAGGCTCTTGGAAAAAAAGGCGGTAATAAGGGAAAAGCGTAAAAAGAAAAAAGAGCTGAAATATCAAATGGAGGAGTAATGAAAAAAAAGAAGAGAAAATCCGTCCCAAGGATAATACTTAAATATTTATTACGCCTATTAGCACTGATAGTTGTTTTATTAGCGATAGCTGCAGGTTTGGCTTATATAAAATTCAGTCCTAAATTAAATGAGTACATGAAAGAGGCTAAGAAAGTGGTTGATAAGAGCAGTCCTGAAAGCTTCAGCAGTGAATTGGGCGGAAGGATTTTTTACAGTAACGGCAAGATAATGGCATACCTGAAATCAGGAAAATCACTCAGTTACATCAAGTTTGACGATATTCCGCAAGACGTCATTGATGCCTTTGTGGCGGTAGAGGACAAGAGGTTTTATGAACATAACGGCATAGACAAATTGGGCATTGCAAGGGTTATGTTTAATTATGTGAGAAGCAAGGGAAAGCAGATGACGGGTGCAAGCACAATCACACAGCAGCTGTCAAGAAATATTTTTTTAACCCATGAGGTCAGTATATCAATAAAGGTAAAGGAGTCTTTAATAGCACTTAATCTTGAAAAAAAGTATTCCAAGAAGCAGATTTTGGAGTTTTATATAAACAATATTTATTTTGCCAACGGGTTTTATGGAATAGGGGCTGCCGCCAAGGGGTATTTTGACAAAGATATAAGCAAGCTTTCTTTAAGTCAAATTGCATTTTTAGCGGCTATTCCAAATAATCCGAGCCATTATGACCCTATAGAGCATAAGGAAAATACTATGCTTCGCAGGGATAAGTTCTTAAAGGATATGCACAAGCAGGGGTATATCACCGATAAGGAGTTTGATAAGGCAATCAAGGAGAAAATAAAGCTTAAACAGTCGAAAAGTATCCTTAATGATTATGAAACCACCTATGCAATGGAGTGTGCCATCAGATATTTGATGGCCAACCAGGGATTTAAAGAAAGAACTTATTTTAACGGCAAAGATGATTATAAACAATATCAGGAAAGCTATGACGAGGCATATAATCAATGCCGTCAAAGACTGTACATAGAGGGATATGACATTTATACCTCGATTGAAAAAAATATTCAAAAATCATTACAAAAAAAGATAGATGATACCTTGGCTTTTTCAAAGGAAAAGAAAAAAAACAAGGTGTACAGCTTTCAGGGAGCGGCTACCTGTATTGACAACAATACCGGATATGTGGTGGCAATAGTCGGCGGCAGGGCTCAGAAGCTGGGCGGGCTCACCTATAACAGGGCTTTTCAGGCACATAGACAGCCCGGGTCCACCATAAAGCCGCTTGTTGTCTATACACCTGCTATTGAAAACGGATATGTGAAAAACACCATTGTAGAAGATAAGAGGATAAAAGACGGACCCAAGAATTCCGGAAATGCGTATTCAGGGGCGATTACATTGCAGAGTGCCGTAGAAAAATCAAAAAATGTGGTCGCTTGGACATTGATGCAAGAGTTGACTCCTCCCGTGGGTTTATCTTATATTCAGGAAATGCTTTTTAGAAAGATAGTAAAAAGTGACTATGTGGATGCCGCGGCATTGGGGGGCTTAACCTACGGAGCTACCACGGAGGAAATGGCGGGGGGCTATGCCACACTTGCCAACAGCGGGACATTTAGAGAGCCTACCTGTCTTATTGCAATCAAAAAGGACGATGAGAACATATATACGGCACCGTCTGAAAAGAGGATTTATTCAAAGGCGGCAAGTCAGGAAATGACCGAGATTTTACAGGGAGTATTAAAACACGGAACGGCGGCGAAGCTCGGTTTTAAAAATTCCAAGATAGAGGCGGCGGCAAAGACCGGCACGACCAATGAGTCAAAAGACGGCTGGTTTTGCGGTTACACACCCTATTACACTCTTGCCGTGTGGGTAGGATATGATGTTCCTAAAAATGTAAACGGACTTTGGGGAGCCAGTTATCCCGGTTATATTTGGAAGGCTATGATGGAAGAGCTGATAGCAGACAAGCCTCCTGCCA
>CAUUGW010000018.1:0-14407 GCA_963544785.1 uncultured Lachnospiraceae bacterium
GGAGAGCACGAGATAATTTTTGCAGGAGCTGATGAGATTATTTCCATAAAGCACGAGGCTTTTTCAAGAAATATTTTTGCCAAAGGAGCAATTGCCGCCGCCTTATTTTTGGCAGATAAATCGTTCGGGCTTTATTCTATGAAAGACGTTATAGCTTGATAAAAATATGTATATTTAGTCAACTTTATTGATATTAAAGAGTATTTATGGTATAATGAGAGCACTTAACGAAAGCGAGAGAAGCGAAGTATGAGTTATACCTAAACACTTAACGAAAACGAGTCAAGAACAAAGAAGTGAAAACAAACAAAGAAGAAAAAGCTTTGACGAAGTATGAGTTTAGTATTTACGGTATAATACGAATATTAACAAAATACGAACATCTAATTATAATTATCATCGGTATTTAATAAATTACAAAGGAGAGGATACTATGAAATTTACTATCACCGGAAAGAATATTGCAGTTACTGAGGGCTTGAGGAATACTGTGATACAGAAGCTTGGAAAGCTTGAAAAGTATTTCACGCCTGATACGGAGGTTCATGTAACTTTGGGAGTTCAGAAAGACAGACAAAGAATTGAAGTGACGGTTCCTGTAAAAGGGCATATCATAAGATCCGAGCAGGAGAGCAGTGATATGTATGTTTCTATAGACTTGGTTGTCGATGTTATTGAAAAACAGATGAAGAGATATAAGAATAAGATTATATCCAAGAATCAGGCGGGAGCCAACCTGCAAAAGGCTTTCATCGACAATGATTATAATGAAAATGAAGACGAGATTAAGATAGTTAAGAACAAGAGGTTTGACTGCAAACCGTTGTATCCGGAAGACGCATGCGTTCAAATGGAATTGTTGGGACATAATTTCTATGTATTCTTCAATGCGGAAACTGAGGAAGTAAACGTTGTTTATAAGAGAAAAGATGGAGCTTATGGTCTGATTGAGCCGGAATTTTAAGATTTAAAATCAGGAGAAAAATTAGGAGAAAATTATTAAATGGGTTTAGGAAGCAAATTATTTGGCACACATAGTGAGCATGAGCTTAGAAGAATTAGAAAGACTATTGACGGCATAGAAAATTTAAGGCCGGCAATGATGGCTTTATCCGATGAAGATTTAAGACATAAGACTGTTGAATTTAAAGAAAGGCTCAAGGGTGGAGAAACTCTTGACAATATTCTTGTAGAAGCTTATGCGGCGATAAGAGAGGCTGCACGAAGAGTGCTGAATATGGAGCCATACAGGGTACAGCTTATAGGTGGAGTGATTTTGCATCAGGGCAGAATAGCCGAGATGAGAACAGGTGAAGGAAAGACACTCGTATCCACTCTGCCTGCATACTTAAACGCCCTTGAGGGTGAGGGAGTACACATAGTCACCGTCAATGACTATCTGGCAAAGCGTGATGCCGAGTGGATGGGCAAGGTTCATGAATTTATGGGACTTTCAGTGGGTGTGGTTCTTAACGACATGGAAAGTCATGAAAGAAGAGCGGCTTATGCCTGCGACATTACTTATGTTACCAACAATGAGGACGGATTTGATTACCTGAGAGATAACATGGTAATTTATAAAGAGCAGCTGGTTCAAAGAGAGCTGCATTATGCCATCATAGATGAGGTCGATTCCGTTTTGATTGACGAGGCACGTACCCCTCTTATCATTTCAGGGCAAAGCGGAAAATCAACAAAGCTGTTTGAGGTATGTGATGTTCTTGCACGCAGTTTAAAACGAGGCGAGGCGAGCGGCGAAATGAGCAAGATGGTGGCTTTGATGGGCGAGGAGATAACAGAAACCGGAGATTACATAGTCAATGAAAAGGACAAGCTGTGTTATCTGACAGCCGAGGGTATAGCAAAGGTTGAAAAATACTTTAATATTGAGAACTTGGCGGATCCTGAAAACCTTGAAATACAAAACAACGTAATCTTAGCTCTAAGAGCAAATAATCTTATGCACAGGGACAAGGATTATGTGGTAAAAGATAACGAGGTTCTTATAGTCGATGAATTTACCGGAAGAATTATGAACGGAAGAAGATATTCCGACGGACTGCATCAGGCAATCGAGGCAAAAGAAAAGGTAAAGATTAAGAGGGAGAGTAAGACACTGGCTACAGTTACTTTCCAGAACTTTTTCAATAAATATAAGAAAAAATGCGGTATGACAGGTACGGCGCTCACGGAAGAAAAGGAATTTAGAGATATTTACGGAATGGACGTTATTGAAATTCCTACCAATAAGCCTGTTCAGAGAAAAGACCATAATGATGCCGTATATATGACAAAAAAAGAAAAGTTTAAGGCGGTATGTGATGAAATAGCTGAAACTTATAATTCAGGACAGCCTGTCCTTGTGGGTACCATTACTATTGATACCTCTGAGTTATTAAGCTCAATGCTTAAAAAACGTGGAATACCGCATAGCGTATTGAATGCGAAGTTTCATGAAATGGAAGCGGAGATAGTGGAGAAAGCCGGTATTCACGGAACTGTTACTATAGCGACCAACATGGCGGGTCGTGGTACCGATATTAAGCTTGATGAAGAGTCCAAGGCGGCAGGCGGACTTAAGATTATAGGTACCGAGCGTCACGAGTCAAGACGTATCGACAATCAGTTGCGCGGTCGTTCGGGAAGACAGGGAGATCCCGGAGAATCCAGATTTTATATCTCTCTTGAGGACGATCTTATGCGTCTTTTCGGCTCCGAAAAAATGATGAATTTATTTAAGACAATGGGAGTTGAAGAGGGAGAACAGATAGAGCATAAGATGCTGTCAAAGGCTATCGAGAAAGCTCAAAAGAAGATAGAGGGCAACAATTTCGGAATAAGAAAGAACCTGCTTGAATTCGATCAGGTAAACAACGACCAAAGAGAAATAATATATGCAGAGCGTAAAAAGGTGCTGAACGGCGATAATATGCGTGATGTTGTCTACAGAATGATTGCAGACGTGGTTGATGACAGTGTGGATTCAGTTATCGGAGAGGATCAGAGAGGATCTGATTTTGATTTAGCCGCTTTAAATGAGTTGTTGTTGCACATAATACCCTTGGGGCATATAAGGGAGAACTTTGTTCAAAATATGAACAAAGGGCAGCTTAAACAGGCTTTAAAAGAACAGGCTACAAAACTTTATGAAAAAAAGGAGTCCGAATTTCCGGAGCCTGAGCATCTAAGAGAGGTAGAACGTGTTATCCTGTTAAAGGTAATAGACCAGAAATGGATGACTCATATTGACGATATGGAGCAGCTTCGCCAAGGCATAGGGCTACAGTCGTTCGGTCAGAAGAATCCCGTGGTGGAATATAAACTGCAGGGATTTGATATGTTTGATTATATGACACGTGCCATAAGAGAGGACACCGTTCGTATGCTGTTTTCAGTTAGGGTTGAACAGAAAGTGGAGCGTGAAGAGGTCGTACAGGTGATGAGTACGAATAAGGACGATACCTCGGTTAAGACTCCCAAGAAAAGAGAAACGGAAAAGATTTATCCCAATTCTCCATGTCCCTGCGGCAGCGGAAAGAAGTACAAGCAGTGTTGCGGTAAAAAATAATAATTAAAAGAACTACAGAAACAGCCAATATTATTGGTTGCTTCTGTGTTTTTAATAATAAGTAAATGATTTGTAAATATAAAAAGAAAAGGAAGTGATATTGTGGTCGAGTTAGACAATATGAAACAGGCTGTTACAGCCTATAACGAGCCTATGATAGAAATGAGGGATTCACTTTAACTTAGAAGCTAAGTTGAAGAGGATAGAAGAATTAGGATATTTGATGGAAGAGCCGAGCTTTTGGGACGATCCCAAAGAGGCTGCAAAGACTACATCGTTGCTTAAGAGTCTACAGTCGGAGGTTGAGGCTTTTAATAAATTAAAATCCGATAAAGATGACATTGAGACATTGATTGAGATGGGCTATGAGGACGAAGATGCCGCTATGGTTGATGAAATCAAAACGGCACTTGACGAGTTTATCACAAGTTTTGAGGATTTGAAAATAAAGACCCTATTGTCGGGAGAGTATGACGGAAATAATGCCATCTTAAAGCTGAATGCCGGAGCGGGCGGTACGGAAGCCTGTGACTGGTGTTCAATGTTGTATAGAATGTATCTCAGATGGGCTTCGTCCAAAGGCTTTACGGTAGAAGAGCTGGACAGGCTTGACGGAGATGAGGCGGGAGTAAAATCCGTTACATTTCAGGTGAACGGTATGAATGCCTACGGCTATTTGAAGTCCGAAAAAGGTGTGCACAGGCTTGTCAGAATTTCTCCGTTTAATGCGGCGGGTAAAAGACAGACCTCATTTGTTTCGCTTGACGTAATGCCGGATATAGATGATGAAATTGACATTGAAATCAATCAGGAGGATTTAAGGATTGATACATATAGGGCAAGCGGAGCCGGAGGACAGCACATAAACAAGACATCTTCCGCCATAAGAATTACTCACGCACCTACCGGTATAGTGGTGCAATGTCAAAATGAGCGTTCACAGCTGCAAAATAAAGAAAAGGCAATGCAGATGCTTAAAGCCAAGCTTTATTTGTTAAAACAGCAGGAGAATGCGGAGAAATTAAGCGATATCAGGGGGGATGTGAGTGATATCGCATGGGGGAATCAGATAAGGTCCTATGTAATGCAGCCGTATTCCATGGTAAAGGATCATAGAACAAATGCGGAAACGGCTAACGTGCAGTCGGTAATGGACGGCAGCATAGATTTATTTATTAATGCCTATTTATCTATGCTTAAGAAGTCCTGATAATGGAGATTTGATATGATAAATATAGCGGTATTGGGTTATGGAGTGGTAGGAAGCGGTGTCGTTGAAGTCTTAAGAATGAATAAGGGCATCATAGATGCAAATGCCGGAAAAAAGGTACGAATAAAGTATGTACTTGATATAATCGACTTTCCGAATGACCCTGTTCAGGAGTTTATAGTACACGATTTTGATACTATTTTAAATGATGAAGAGGTGGACATAGTGGTGGAGGCTATGGGAGGTTTGGAACCCGCCTATACATTTGTAAAGCAGGCATTGCTTTACAAAAAGCACGTTTGCACATCTAACAAGGCACTTGTTGCGGAGTACGGCAACGAGCTGATTAAATATGCAAAAGAAAACAATGTAAGCTTCTTATTCGAGGCAAGCTGCGGCGGAGGTATCCCTATAATAAGACCTTTAAACACCGCTATGGTGGCTGATGATATATCAAGTATCGTGGGAATTTTAAACGGTACTACCAATTATATCTTAACCCATATGGAAAAAGAGAGTCTAAGCTTTGATGATGTGCTTAGGGAGGCTCAAAGGCTCGGCTATGCTGAGAAAAATCCCGCAAGCGATATTGAGGGAACGGACACCTGCAGAAAGCTTGCCATTCTTTCGTCCATAGCCTATGATAATTATTTTGATTATAAAGAAATAAAAACCGAGGGTATCACAAATATTGATATAAACGATATGCTCTATGCCAAAGCTATAGATAAAAAAATCAAGCTGCTCGGTTTCAGCAAAAAAGAAGACGGTGAAAATACCTTTGCCATAGTTGCTCCCTTTTTAATAAGCAATAACAATCCTTTGTATAACGTTAACGACGTATTAAACGCAATACTGGTACATGGAAATGCGGTAAATGATGTTATGTATTATGGAAGCGGAGCCGGAAAGCTGCCTACGGCAAGTGCCGTGGTATCGGATATTGTGGAGATCGCCAAGAACATTGACAGGCATATTCCTTTAAGATGGAACAGTGAAAAATTGGAGCTTTCCGATATTAAAGACATAAAATTCAGATATTTCGTAAGAATAAAGGGTAACAAGAATGAAATGCAAGATGAGCTTGAGCATATATTCGGCTCTCTAAAGAAAGTAATAAGCCTTGATGAAATATATGGCGAATTTGCCGTGATCACAAATTATATGAGTGAGAACAGATTCAATGAGGTTACAAAGGATTTGGACTGTGTTCTGAACAGGATAAGAATTTTTAATGAAAATAAGTAATATAAAAGAACAAGTTTTTAAAAGTGAAAGTGATACCGACACATTCAACATCGGTCGAAAAATAGGAGAAAATGCTAAAAGCGGCGAGATCTATGCTCTTTACGGGAAGATGGCAATGGGAAAGACGGTTTTTTCAAAGGGTTTTGCAAAGGGTCTTTGTGTAAACGAAAACGTAAACAGTCCCACATTTACCATAGTTCAGGAGTATCACAGCGGAAGATTGCCGTTTTATCATTTTGATGTCTATCGTTTGGGAAGCGTTGATGAGCTTTATGAAATAGGTTACACGGAATATTTTTATGCCGACGGAGTATGCTTAATTGAATGGGCGGAGCTGATAGAAGATGTCTTGCCTGAGGATACGATCAGAATACATATCACCGCCCCTTTAATTGATGATTTTAATAAAAGAGAAATAAAAATAAGCTCATAATCTGAAACTTGATTTAATTTCGGTCATTGTCTTTATGGGCAATGACTTGTTTTAATAAAGGAGAGTTTGCTTTGAAGATATTAGCACTTGATACTTCAAGTACCGTGGCATCTGTTGCAATCTTGAATGAAAATAAAATAGTGGCGGAATATTCAATAAATTATAAGATGACACATTCCGTGACATTAATGCAGATACTTGAAAATATAATAAAAATATCGGGTATAGAATTAAGTGATATGGATGCCTTTGCCATAAATGCCGGGCCCGGTTCATTTACAGGTCTTAAGATAGGCGGTGCCACGGTTAAGGGGTTGGCATATGTATTCAATAAACCTATAATCAGTGTAGAAACCACGCTTTCCTTGGCTTATAATATCTATATTAAAGAGGGGCTTGTCTGCCCTGTTATGGATGCAAGGCGTGACAGAGTGTATTCCGGTATATATGAGTATGACAATTATAGGCTTAAATGTCTGCTCAAGCAGGATGCCTATGAATTGCTATATCTGATAGATAAAATTAATTCAATGGATAAAAATGTCGTATTTGTGGGCGACGGAGCCGATGTCTATAAAGAGCTTATAATTAAAAATTGCAAAAATGCCGTATTTGCTCCGCCGCATTTATTGTCACAGAGGGCAGGCAGTGTTGCATTTGCCGCCAAGATAAAATATGAGGAAGGTAAATATGATACCGCCTTTAACCATAAGCCGATTTATTTAAGAGAGTCATCTGCTGTAGCACAAAGGAAGAATTTAAAAGCGGATAAATAAATAGATTTTTTATTTTAAGAAAGGTAACAGATGGATAAAATAAAAATAGGAATTTTAGGATACGGGAATCTCGGCAGGGGTGTAGAATCAGGAATCAGACAGAACGATGATATGGTACTCGCACATATAATAACAAGAAGAGATAAAAATTCCATAAAGACAAATACTGAGGGTGTTGCGGTTTCACACATTGATGAACTTAAAAGCCTCAAAGAAGATATAGACGTTCTTATACTCTGCGGTGGCAGTATGTCGGATCTGCCGAAGATGGCTCCTTATGTGGCAGGTGAGTTTAATACCGTTGACGGTTTTGATACACACGCAAAGATTCCTGAATATTTTGCAAGTATTGATAAGAATGCCAAGAAAGGCTCAAAGGCAAGCATTATAGCAAGCGGTTGGGATCCGGGACTTTTTTCTATGAACAGGCTTATTGCAAGGGCTTTTTTACCCAAGGGTAATGATGCGACATTTTGGGGAAGCGGTGTAAGTCAGGGACATTCCGATGCGATTAGAAGAATCAAGGGAGTGATAGATGCAAGACAATACACTATTCCTATAGAAAAAGCGGTTGAACTTGCGAGACATTCCGATGCAAGTGCTTTAACTGCACGAGAAAAGCATTTAAGAAAGTGTTATGTGGTTGCAAAAGAGGGAGCGGATAAGGAAAGAATATCTGAGGAAATAAAGACTATGCCGAATTATTTCGCCGATTACGATACGGAAGTTCACTTTATCAGTGCCACAGAAATGAATGAAAAGCATAATAAGCTCCCACACGGCGGTTTTGTAATAAGAAACGGTTTGACCGGATTTAATGAAGAAAATAAGGAGCTTATGGAATTTAAACTTAAACTTTCCTCAAATCCTGAATTTACCGCAAGTATCTTATTGGCATATGCAAGAGCGGTATGTAGAATGAATAAGGAGGGTAAAAAAGGTGCATTTACGGTATTTGATGTGCCGCTTTCTTATTTGATAAATATGCCTTATAAGGAATTGATAGCAACATTGCTTTAAAAAGGAGTTAAATTTGACTATAATAAAAGAAAATTCGACAAGCAAGCTTGGTACTATGCCTATCGGAAAACTGATTGCGGATATGTCGATACCGCTCATGATATCTATGCTTATGCAGGCAGGGTATAACTTGGCTGACAGTATTTTTGTGGCAAGACTTAATGAGAATGCCTTGACTGCCGTTACCTTGGCATTTCCGGTGCAGGTGATTATGATAGGCTTGGCTATAGGAACATCTATAGGTGTGGGTGCAATAGTATCGAGGCGTTTCGGAGAGGGGAACGATAAAGAGGCTTCAAGGGTTGCTCAAACGGGTATTGTTCTTGCTTTTATTACCTGGATAATAGTTGCACTTATGGTGTTTTTTATGACGAATATATTTGTCGGAAGCCAGACATCTGATGCCGATATAATTAAATATGCAAAGGATTATATCTACATTGTAGGTATCGGCGGTATCGGTGTTTTTATGCAGATAATGTTTGAAAGAATGTTGCAGGCGACCGGTAAAAGCACGTTATCAATGGTAACTCAGATAGCGGGCGTTGTTGTGAACATCATTCTTGATCCTATTTTAATCTACGGACTTTTCAGCTTTCCAAGACTTGAGGCGGCAGGTGCAGCCATAGCCACCGTAATGGGGCAGTTGGTCGGTATGGCGGTAGGATTTTATTTAAATCTTAACAAAAACAAGGAGCTTAACTATAGGCTCAAGGGATTTAAAATAAAGTTTGAAATAATAAAAGATATTTATACCATAGGTGTTCCCTCGATTTTTATACAGATCTTGGGCTCTATTATGATTTTTTGTTATAACAGGATTTTAATATCAATCACATCCACGGCGGTTGCGGTGTTCGGCGCATATTTCAGATTAAACGGCTTTGTATTTATGCCGGTTTTTGCTATGAACAGTGCATTGACTCCGATTATTTCGTATAATTTCGGCTCTAAAAATGCAAACAGAATAAAGCAGGCATTAAAGCAGGGAATAATAATTGCCGTAATTATAATGACTTTCGGAACACTGTTATTTCAGATAATGCCTAATGTACTTCTGCTTATGTTCAAACCCTCGGATAAATTCCTTGAGATAGGAATACCTGCTCTAAGAATAATCAGTGTCATATTTCCGATGGCGGGATTTTCCATAGTAATGTCATCATTGTTTCAATCGGTCGGAAGAGCATATTACAGTCTTATTGTCACACTCACAAGACAGATATTGGTGCTGCTGCCGGCGGGATATCTTTTGAGCCGTGTATTTAAGCTTAACGGAGTATGGTGGGGCTTTTTGATAGCGGAGGTTATAGCTTTATTTTTAGTTATTATCTTTTACAAAGAGATAGACAGGAACATATTAAAGAAGCTTTGACTCGACATTATTGACAGATTAGGTTTAAAAGTGGGAAATTAAGATGAAAAATCTTGAAAATTTGGACAGGCTTGCATTGATTGAAAGATCTATAATAAAAAAATACAGAGATGTCCTTTGGACACCGTTTGTGAGGGCGATTAAAACCTATGAGCTTATACAGGACAACGACAGGATAGCGGTGTGCGTATCGGGGGGAAAGGATTCTTTTATACTGGCTAAGCTTATGCAGGAGATGTATAAGCACGGAATAGCCAATTTTGAAGTAAAATTCATAAATATGAATCCCGGATACAATGAGGAGAACAGCAGACTTATTGAAGAGAATGCAAAGATTTTAGGAATTAAGCTGTATACATTTCATACAGATATATTTGATACCGTGAATACCGTCAGTTCATCTCCCTGTTATTTATGTGCAAGAATGAGAAGAGGTAACCTATACAAAACCGCTCAAGACCTCGGTTGCAATAAGATAGCTTTAGGACATCATTTTGATGATGTTATTGAAACACATCTGATGTCTATCCTTTATTCGGGGCAGGTTATGGGAATGCTGCCAAGGCTTAAGAGCACTAATTTTGATAATATGGAGCTTATTCGTCCCTTGTATTTAGTCAACGAAGAGGATATAATATCATTCAGCGAGTATAATAAATTAAAGTTCATAAGATGTGCGTGCAGATTCACGGAAAACAATGAAAATGACGAGGATAAAAGCTCGAAAAGACTTGAAACAAGGGAGCTGATAAAGGAGCTTTCAAAGAGGAATCCCTTTGTTCGTTCAAATATTTTCAGAAGTATGGAAAATATTCAGCTGGATACTATGATAGGATATAAGAGTGATGGAGAAAAACACAGCTTTTTAGAGAGATTATGAGTAAAATTCTATTAGAGCATGTAAGTGCGGAAATAAAGGTAAAAAAATCAATTTTTATATGTAATTTAAACCCTGTGAATACAAAACAGGAGGCACTTGATTATGTAAACAGGATAAGAAAGGAACACTACAATGCCACACATAATTGTTATGCCTACATAGCGGATAACGGAAAATATGAGCATTTCAGTGACGACGGGGAACCCTCCGGGACTGCGGGAAGACCCATGCTTGCGGTTTTAAACGGCAGCGGCATAGTGAATGCGGCGGCTGTAGTTACCAGATATTTCGGAGGAGTGCTGCTCGGTACCGGAGGGCTTGTACGTGCCTACAGCGATGCCTTAAAAGAGGCGTTAAAGTCGGCAAAAACATCTGAAAGGCTTTGCGGAATACATTATGTATTTTCAGTTGATTACACCCATCTTGGTAAGGTTAAGCACAAGATAGCCGATAATAACATAGAACTGTTGGAAGAAAAATATTCAAATGATGTTGAAATAGACACTGTTATTTCATTGGATAAATATGATGAGTTTACTAAAAACCTTGTAGATATGACATCGGGCGGCGTTAAGATAATATTGAATGAAAAGATAAATTACCTAAAGACTTCAGATGCCGTTACAATATTATGATTTTGAGGTGAAAAAATAAATGAAACGTAATAAGACGAATAATAAGCTGTTGTTTGGTATAGTCGCCTTGGCATTATTGCTTCTTGCAGTGGCTTATTCACAGATGAGTAAATTTACTCCGAGCAAGACAAGACTCAGTATAAAATCTGAGCTTAATATAGGAGAGGGCAAGGAATATGCGGTCTGTTTAAATGGTGAGTATATGGAGGACAGGGCATATGACGACGGGGGAATTTATATGCCGCTGTATTTTGTAAAGGACAGTATAAACAACAGGTTTTACTATAATAAGGACGAAGAAAATATACTTTACAGTATGCCTTATGAAACCTTGGCAGTCGATTACAAGGTGTTAAATAAAGAGCCGTATATTTTAAAAGACGACATATTAAATCACAGCGATGTCGGCATAAATATAAGGGAAGAAGACCGTATAGTAAACATAATCACCGCTGATTTTGCCAAAAAAAGTAAACCTGTCAAGGTGAAAAAGGATACATCTATAAGAAAAAAGGGCGGAATAAAAAGTCCTATACTCTTTGATGTAAAAAAGGACGAAACTCTTTTTGTCGTTGAAGATATGGAAAAATGGGCAAAGGTTGTATCCCTTGACGGTAGAGTAGGATATGTTAAAAAATCTTATTTAAACTCAAAAGTAAAGACTGATTATGATTCATTAAAAAATGATTCGGGCTTCGCACATATGCAGGAGGAGAGATTTGATCATCAGGTAAGGGAGCATAAAATATCACTTGGCTGGGACCTGATGAACAACAGAAGCGGCAACGGCAAATTGCTCGATAATGTAAGAAACACAAAGGGAATGAATGTTATTTCTCCTACATGGTTTTCGGTAATGGATAATGACGGAAATATCGAATCGCTTGCAGACAGCTCCTATGTGAATAAGGCACACGATATGAATTTGGAGGTGTGGGGGCTGCTTGGGAATCTTAAATATAATGAGGCAAAGTCAAAGATATTTTTGCACAAGTCTTCAAGCCGTAAAAACATCATTTCTGCGGTGATAGATGAGGCTAAGAGGATTAAATTGGACGGTATAAATCTTGATTTTGAGGCGATTGCGCAGAGCAGTGCCGAGGATTTTATACAGTTTGTAAGAGAACTTTCAATAGAATGTAGAAAAAACAGGCTTGTTTTATCGGTAGACAATTATGTTCCGAAAAATTTCAATCAGTATTATAACAGACGTGAACAGGGAATATTTGCCGATTACGTAATAATAATGGGCTACGATGAGCATTATTCGGGGTCAAAGACGGCAGGCTCCGTGGCTTCCATAGGCTTTGTGGAAGAGGGTATAGATGAAACTTTAAAAGAGGTTGACGCAAACAGGATAATAAATGCTCTGCCGTTCTATATGAGAACATGGACAAATACAAGTGACGGTCTTAAATCAAAGTCAATAAGTATGCATCAGGCAAAGGCATTAATTGAAAAATACAAATTAGAGCCGCATTTTGACAGCAATGTCGGGCAAAATTTCGTGGAGTTTGATGCTGAAAAGGGCTTTTGCAGGGTGTGGTTTGAGGACGCAAAGTCACTAAAGGTAAAGATGGATCTGATAAAAGATAAGGGAATCGGCGGAATAGCATTCTGGAGGCTCGGACTTGAAACAAATGATGTATGGGATGTGGTTGATATAAAGAACCTATCATAGACTTGAATCATTTTTGAGGAAATTTACGGATGAATGATTTATATGTTGAAAATGAATTGGATAAATTAAAGTGTTTAAGTGCCGGAGTGCTAAAGCTGATTGCCGCATTTACCATGCTGATCGACCATGTGGGAGCGGTTATTGTGGCGGGATATTTTTCATATGTGGAGGATGTGACTAATCTCAGCAGAATCTATGATACTTTCAGGATAGTGGGCAGGATAGCGTTTCCGTTATTTTGCTTCTTTGTGGCGGAGGGATTTTTACACACTAAAGACAGGTTAAAGTATATTATCAGAGTATTGATTTTTGCTTTTATTTCGGAGCCGGCATTTGATTTGGCATTCAGCGGAAAGGTATTTGACGTTTCACATCAGAATGTGATGCTCACAATAGCATTGGCACTTATCGGACTTTATTTTTATGATATTATAGAAAAGAAATTGCAGGGAAGTATTTATAAATTAGTATCAGTTGTTCCGATAATTGCATCGGCTTTCCTTGCACATGTTCTAAGGACGGACTATTCCCATGCCGGAGTGGTTGCGATAGCGGTTATGTATCTGTTTATAAATAATAAAATATTGGGATTTTTTGCAGGAACGGCTATCCTTGCATTTGCATTTGGCGGAATAGAGGTATTTTCAGTCTTTGCCTTAATACCTGTTTTATTTTACAACGGTAAAAGGGGGCTTAATAAAAAATACTTTTTTTATCTGTTTTATCCCCTGCATCTTATTGCAATAAGGATAATATTTTACTTTATAGAAAAAAACCTTAGTTTGGCAGGATAACAGTTTAATTTATAGCAAATAATTTTATAGTTAAGGAGATATACTTATGAAAAGAATTGAGGTAAGAAAGCTTTTTAGAGAAACCGGAGATTTTATAGACAAGGAAATCACGGTTGCAGGTTGGGTAAGAAGCAACAGGGATTCAAAAAGTGTAGGTTTTATAGTATTAAGTGACGGAAGCTGTTTTGAAACCCTACAGCTTGTATATAATAACGAGATAGGAAATTATGCTGAAATAGCGTCGCTTAATGTGGGAAGTGCTGTTATAGCCAAGGGAATTTTAATCGCTACACCCGATGCCAAGCAGCCGTTTGAATTACAGGTAAAAGAGCTTATAATTGAGGGACAGTCAACTCCTGATTATCCGTTGCAGAAAAAGCGTCATACTATGGAATATCTGAGGACAATTACACATTTACGTCCGAGAACCAATATGTTTCAGGCAGCCTTTAGAGTACGCTCATTATGTGCCTACGCAATACACAAGTTCTTTAATGAAAACGGCTTTGTCTATGTCCACACGCCGATAATCACGGGAAGCGATGCGGAGGGGGCGGGAGAGATGTTCCAGGTGACCACCCTTAATATAGAAAAATTAAATGGAGAAAAGATAGATTATTCCAAGGATTTCTTTGAAAAAAAGACCTCTCTGACCGTGAGCGGACAGTTAAACGGAGAGACCTTTGCACAGGCATTTGCAAAGATATACACATTCGGACCCACATTCAGGGCTGAAAACTCAAACACTGCAAGGCATGCTGCGGAATTTTGGATGATTGAGCCTGAG
>CAUUGW010000019.1:0-14309 GCA_963544785.1 uncultured Lachnospiraceae bacterium
GGAAGCCTTGCTTCGTTGGGATCCTAAGGATTCTGACGAGATTGGAAATTTTGTATCACCCGGAGAATTTATACCGATATTGGAAGAAACGGGTATGATACTTGATGTGGGACGCTTTGTAATGGAGGAGTCTATAAAAATGCTGTCCACTCTTTCTCAAATGGGTGTCAACAGCTTTATGATTGCGGTGAATATGTCTACTATGCAGTTTAAAGACCTGAGCTTTGTTAATTTCATAGATGAAAAATTAAAAAAATATGATGTCAGACCGGATCAGATAGATGTCGAGGTTACGGAGGGAGCGTATGGCGATGAGTATACCAATGTCAGCTTTTTACTCGGAGAATTGCAGACTCTTGGAGCAAAGGTATCTATAGACGATTTCGGTACCGGTTATTCAAATATGAGCAGGCTTAGTCATATATCAATAGATAAGATTAAGATTGATATTTCATTTGTTAGAGGAATAGGAATTAATTTTAAAGATGAGGGTATTATTAAGACGATTATTAAGCTTTCTCAATCTTTGGGCTGTGTTACATTGGCGGAGGGAGTTGAAACCGAGGAACAGCTTGAGTTCCTGAAAGATAACGGCTGTCAGTTGATTCAGGGATATTATTTTTACAAGCCTTTGTCCTCAGATGAATTTTTATCTATAATAACTGAAAAATTTAATATAAAATAAAAATAAAATCTCTTCTGTTTCTCTTATTTGAGAACTCAGGAGAGATTTTTTATAGACAGATAAAGTCGGATTCAGTATGACATATTACAAGTCTGTTTCAGTGCTTCCATAGCATCTGTTTCATCGCTGCCGTCACATGAAAATCTGACGGTAGAGCCGTGAGGAATTGCTAAAGAAAGTACACTCAAAAATGATTTACAATTAAGTCTTCTTCCCTGGTATTCAATAGTTACACTGCAAGCGTAGCTGTTCGCCACATCGGTCAGCTTTGCAGCTACACGCTCTTGTAAGCCGATCTCGTTAGAGATAATAAAATCCTCTGTTCTCATATAATCTCCTTATTAAAATAAAAATATGTAAGACTATTTAATAGAGTAATAAAATTTTGTCGTCTCAACCTAATAAGTTTATCATAAATTTAATTTAAGTTCAAGTTATTTGGGGCTATTAAACAGCTTGGCACATATTTCGTTATTATTATTAAAAATATTTAAAAATTTCTTTTAAAATCAAGCTATTTGCCTTTTCATTTAATCTATTGCCCCTTGTATCAAAGGTATTTTCTCCTATTTCACCTGTAATATCGATACCTAATATGAATTTATTGCCAAGAGTATTTTTTGCAAAGGATTTAAACTCATCGAAGGTCATATTTCCCTGTGACCACATCGTACTTGCAAACTCCTTGTCAAATACATCCTTATCTATTGACAGATAAACGGGATAATCGGGTTTCGTGTTATTATAAGCCTCATAGATATAAATTCTTTTATCCTTATCGTAGCGAACCTGTTTAAAATTATAAATATCAAAGATATCATTTATTTCATCAAAGAGCAGAGGGTCTACTCCTATAAAAACAATTTTTCTTAAGTGACTTAGATTTTTGAGAGTATCTATTACCCACCCCCCGCAAGAAAGAATAGGAAAAATGGGCTCCTTTGCATCGGGGTGGTTGTCGAATAAGACAAGGCAAAAATCCTGTTCTATCATAGACATTGTAAGATAGCTTAAATAATGAAAATTGCCGTTATCAAGAAAATTTATCATTCTATTATCTTTAACGGATCTGTTATATATTTCTTTTTTTATTGTTAAAAAAGCCTCATCATCACAATAGCAGTTTACGGATGAAAGATTAGTAAAATCAAAGTAGCGGTGAGGATATTCTTTATAAAAATTCTGACTTTTATAAGCATTTGTGAAATCGAAGATGTTAATTATGATATTTTCCATTTTCTATACCCTCATCAATTTTTCTTAAAGCTTCAGCAAGCATTAAAAAATCATCTTTGTCATCGGAGATAGTAGAGATTCCGACGACAAAAGATTTTTCACTTTTTTCCATCTCTATTTTATACTCATTTCTCAATACGGTGTATAGATTTTCTCCGCTTATATGAGGGCTAAGTACAATAATTCGGCTCCTGTCATGCAAGCTTTTATCTGCATTTAATAAGCTTATATTTTTAAGATTTTTTGTTAAATCATAAAATTTATTAAGGTTCTTATTGAGCCTGTCAAACAGTTCAGCTCCCCTTTCTTCTATCAGAGTTAAGCATCTGTCAATAGATGACAGTAGAAGATAGGAGGGACTGGTTGACAGGAACAGCAGCAGGCTTTCCTGTATTAAATCAGGAGACAGGCCGCTGTTTTTTCCGATGTGTAAAAGGGATGTGCCGGTTAGTGCCGGAAGATTTTTATGTAGGCTGTTTATTACAAGGTCGGCATCATTTTGAAGTGCGGATTTAGGAAAGTGACTGCTTAATGCAAGGTGTGAGCCGTGTGCCTCATCTACAATAAGCGGGATACCGAAGCTATGTACAATTCCCGATATGGTTTTTATATCGGATACAATGCCCTCATATGTGGGAGAGGTGATAAATACGGCTCTTATTTTATTATTCACCTTGAGAGCCTTTGATATTTCATCAGGCTCAACAGGAGCATCGACGTCAGGATAAGCATATAATTTTTTTGATTTTATTTCAATTATATTTAAGTCTTTGAGCTTGGCTATATTAAACAGGGATCTATGACAGCTGCCGCAGATTAAAATGCTGTCCTTATAATCTGTCACCGCATTTATTGCAGCCATATTGGAGGCGGAGCTTCCGTTTGTAGAAAAAAAACTTGCTTTAGATGAATAAAGTTTGGTTGCAAGGATTAAGCTGTCTTTGATTATCCCTTTCGGATTTTGTAGATCGTCCATTCCTGAAAGCTCTGTAATATCATCATTGATACTCGGAACATAAGCTATGTTTTTAGATTTATGCCCCGGCATATGAAAGGAGGTAAAACCCTCTTTGCTATGATTTTCAAGTGCTTTATATAATCTCATTTTTGTATCCTTTTAATGTGATTTTAAAATAAAAAAACTCCATCCCCAAGGCGGTTGCCTTAAAAACAGAGCCTACATACACCTTCGGGGGCTCGAACCCCGGACACCCTGATTAAGAGTCAGGTGCTCTACCAACTGAGCTAAAGGTGCTTATCGCTTTCTCAAGCACGAAGACTATTATATATTCTTTTATCAAAAAAGTCAAGGTCTTTTTTAAAAAATATTTGCGACAAGCACCTCTTGCTTTATATTGTATTATTTTTTTGAGGAATTTTTCAGCTTGTTTGAGAAAAAGCCTATATTCCTTGTGCGTTTTTTATTCTCTTCCTGAGCCATAGGTTCACTTTGTTTATCATAAAAACTGTTAGGCATGTTATATTTTTTTTCAAGTATAGGATCATATATAGGGTCATACTGCACCTTATTCTGCAATGTATTGTTGTCCTGATTGGCAATATATGGATTTATTACTTCGCTGTTGTCAAGTTCTATATTTTTATAAGAAATATCCGGTATCTTCTCCGTTTTTGCTTTATCTTCATAATACGGAGTAATATTAATATTATTGCTCTCTTTGTTCTGAGGTACGGTAACCGGTGCAAGGTTTATACTCTTTATTATTGCATCTGAAAGTGACCGGAATTCAACATCGCTTAATTTTGATTGGAAGCTCTCTTTTTTAGGCGGAGGACTCAATTCCTCTTTTTTAACCTCTTTATTAAGCTCCTTAAGTTTTTTCTGCTTTTCTTTATAAACCGTTAAATCCTTAAGCAGTGTATAAAAAATCGTAAATACGGGAACTGCACACAGTGCTCCGATTAATCCGCCAAGCTTGCTTCCGAGAATCACTGCAAGCATTATCCAGATTCCCGGCAAACCCACCTGTCTTCCTACTACCTTGGGATAGATCAGATTATTTTCTATTTGTTGCAGAATTATAAAGTATAATAAGAAAAACAAAGCTTTAACAGGGTCTACCAATAAGTAAATAAAAACTCCGAAGAATCCCCCTATATATGCACCGATCATCGGAAGCAGGGCTGTAACCGCCACTATAACGCTTATCAATTCCGGATAGGCAAAGCCGAAAGCTTTCATTCCGACGAAGAACAGCACGCCTAAAATTATAGCTTCGATGGTCTGACCGGCTATGTAGCTGTCGAATGTCTTTACGGTAACTCTTCCTATATGAGATACAACCCTATAAACCTTTTCGGAAAACACGGCCTTTGAAAGCCTGTCGGTTTGTCTTAAAATGGTATCCTTTACATTTATTATGTATACTGAAAAGACGATTCCTATTAAAATATTTGTAACACTGTTAATCACTTTTTTGCTGTAAATCACCGCTTTCGGACCTAAGCTTATTGCAAAATCTTTCAGCCTGTATCCGATATCTTCAATTATTTTTTTGACCGGAGTGATATCAAAAGACTCAAGGTTAAATTGTGCAATTAAAAGGTCGATTGTCTTTTGCAGCGAGTTTACATAATTATGAAAATTTGAAAAGAAAATTTTTGAATTTTCCACGACTTCAGGAATAACGACCATTATTATACCCGCAATAATTCCGGCAGCCAATGCAAAAACGAAGATAGTGGAAATAAATCTTGCGAGAGCTTTCGGACAATTAATTTTGTCAAAAAATTTCATAAGTGTTCTGTATGGCGGATTTAAGAACAGTGCAATAAGTATGCCCACAAAAAATGAAGTGCCGAAATTGAGCACTGTATTTATTCCGCCTAATATCTCTTTTATATATACAACTATTAAAACCAATGCCACGGTATAGCTTATCAAGGCTATTCCCGTTTTCAGAAAGCGTTTATTCATAATTTTATTATACTCCTAAATAAAGTCAATTAATTCTAATTTTACTATTGAATATATATACTGTCAAGGGTTTAAGGGCTTAAATTTATTATTTTCAGTCTGAAAACCTGACAGGAAAGCATTTGCAAAAATATGTTGTTTAACAAAAAATACAAGATAAAACAAGATAAAAATAGACATTGATATGCAACTATGATAAAATTATATCTATATAATTTATTTATTGCTTTTTTAAGTTTTTTTGAAATTTTAAATCTTTTTACTGACTTAATTTTTATAAAAAGCCGGTTTTGAAAAGGAGGGTTTTTATGACAAGAATAATGAAAACAATGGACGGAAATAACGCCGCATCTCACGTATCCTATGCGTACACCGATGTGGCTGCCATCTATCCTATTACACCTTCATCAGTTATGGCGGAGGTAGCAGATGAATGGGCAACCGCCGGCAGAAAGAATATTTTCGGACAGACGGTTCAGATTACGGAGATGCAATCTGAGGCGGGAGCTGCAGGTACGGTTCACGGATCTTTGGTTGCAGGAGCTTTGACCACCACGTTTACAGCATCTCAAGGGCTGTTGTTGATGATTCCGAATTTGTATAAAATAGCAGGAGAGCAGTTGCCGGGCGTGTTCAACGTATCCGCAAGAGCGGTGGCTACACATGCACTCAGTATCTTCGGTGATCAGTCCGATATTTATGCGTGTCGTCAGACGGGCTGTGCTATGCTTTGCGAGGGAAGCGTTCAGGAGGTAATGGATTTGACTCCGGTGGCACATTGTGCCGCCGTAAAAGGCAAGATACCGTTCATCAATTTCTTTGACGGTTTCCGTACCTCTCATGAATTACAGAAAATTGAAGTATGGGACTATGATGATTTAAAAGATATGATAGATATGGACGCCGTAGCGGCTTTTCGTAACAGCAGCTTAAATCCCAACCGCCCCGTAAGCAAGGGCTCCGCTCAAAACGGAGATATATTTTTCCAGGTAAGAGAGGCTTCCAACAGCAGCTATGATGCTATTCCCGCCATTGTTACCGAGCATATGAACAAGGTAAATGCAAAGCTCGGAACGAATTACAAGCTTTTTAATTACTACGGAGCACCGGATGCCGAACATGTTATAGTTGCAATGGGTTCGGTTTGCGAAACTATAGAAGAAACCATTGATTATCTGTCAAAAAAGGGAGAGAAGATAGGTTTAGTCAAGGTCAGATTGTATCGTCCGTTTTGTGCTGACGCTTTAATAGAGGCGATTCCGAAGACTGTTAAGAGGATTTCCGTGCTTGACAGGACAAAAGAGCCCGGTTCTTTAGGAGAGCCGCTTTATATGGATGTATTCACTGCATTAATGCAGAGTGAATTTAAAAATGTTGAGATCTTTTCAGGAAGATACGGCTTAAGCTCAAAGGACACCACTCCTGCACAGATAGTGGCGGTATATCATAACGACGGCAAGAAAAGATTTACAATCGGTATCGTGGATGACGTTACAAATCTTTCATTGAATGTGGAAAAGGAGATTTCCACCACGCCTGAGGGAACTACCAACTGCAAGTTCTGGGGGCTCGGAGCTGACGGTACGGTCGGAGCCAACAAGAATTCCATTAAGATAATCGGTGATAATACGGATATGTATGCTCAGGCATATTTTGACTACGATTCCAAGAAGTCGGGCGGTGTCACTATGTCACACTTAAGATTCGGAAAGAAACCCATTCAGTCCACCTATCTGATAAGGACGGCGGATTTCGTGGCTTGCCACTGTCCCGCCTATGTCAGAATATATAATATGGTTCAGGAATTAAGGGACGGCGGTGTATTCCTTTTGAACTGCGAGTGGAGCGAGGAGGAACTTGATAAGGCTTTGCCGGGGCAGATGAAAAGGTATATAGCGGAGCATAATATAAATTTCTATATCATAGACGGTATCGCTCTTGGAAAGAAGATAGGTCTTGGCGGAAGAATAAACACAATTTTGCAGTCCGCATTCTTTTCCCTCACCGGAATTATTGAAAAAGAAAGGGCAATAGAGCTGATGAAAAAGGCTGCTCTTAAGTCTTACGGGGCAAAGGGTGACGATATTGTAAATATGAATTATGAGGCTATTGATGCAGGAGCTGACGGCTTAAAGAAAGTCAACGTACCGGAGTCTTGGAAGAGTTGCCCTGATGAAGAATTTCATAAAAAGGCTACGGACGGCAGTGCAGATACCTTGGAGTTTGTAAATAATATCCAAAGAGCAGTTTCCGCACAGGAGGGACACACATTACCGGTATCCAAGTTCCTTAAATATGTTGACGGTACCACTCCTGCCGGTACAGCCGCTTATGAAAAGAGAGGCGTGGCGGTGGATACACCCTCATGGAAGTCTGAAAATTGTATACAATGCGGACGCTGTGCATATGTCTGTCCGCATGCCACTATAAGAACGATAGCCATGACGGAAGATGAGTTTAATAAAGCTCCCGACTGCACGGTTGCAATACCTATGACCGGTGTTGAAAATATGAAGTTTGCAATAGTTGTATCACAGCTTGACTGCTTGGGTTGCGGTTCCTGTGCGAATGTCTGCCCGGGCAAGAAGGGAGAAAAGGCTCTTGTTATGGAATCCATGCGAGAGCATATAGCCGAACAGGCGGCATTTGATTATGCGGTTAAATTACCTGAAAAACAGACGGTAATAGATAAGTTCAAGATAGACAGCGTAAAGGGCAGCCAGTTTAAACAGCCGTTACTTGAGTTCTCGGGAGCCTGTGCGGGCTGCGGCGAAACACCATATGCAAGACTTATTACACAGCTGTTCGGAGACAGGATGTATATTGCCAATGCTACCGGTTGTTCTTCTATTTGGGGTCACTCCGCACCGTCTACACCTTATACAAGGAACAGCTTAGGAAGAGGTCCCGCATGGGACAACTCGCTGTTTGAAGACAATGCGGAGTTCGGTTTGGGTATGGCCTTAGCCAATAAGGCGATAAGAAACAGGCTAAGCAGAAGATTGTCGGAGGCTGTAAACGAGGATGCAGGTCTTAAAGAATCTTATGACAGATGGATTGAGACATTTAATGACAGCAGAGAAAATTTGGCGGCTACGACTGCTCTTATAAGCGGTCTTGAGGTCTCTAAATCGGATATTGCAAAAGAGATATTAAAAGAAAAGGAATACCTGAACAAGAAATCGCAGTGGATTTTCGGAGGAGACGGTTGGGCTTATGATATAGGTTTCGGCGGTCTTGATCACGTAATTGCTACGGGTGAAGATGTTAATATTATGGTATTTGATACGGAGGTTTATTCAAATACCGGAGGTCAATCATCAAAGGCTACTCCAATCGGTGCGGTGGCACAGTTTGCCGCAGGCGGTAAGGCTATTAAGAAAAAGGATTTGGCGGGAATCGCTATGAGCTACGGCTATGTGTATGTTGCACAGATAGCTATGGGTGCGGATTATAACCAGTGCGTCAAGGCTTTGGCGGAGGCTGAAAGCTATAACGGACCTTCGATAGTGATTGCCTATGCTCCATGTATAAATCACGGAATTAAGAAAGGCATGAGCAAGGCTCAGACGGAAGAGGAATTGGCGGTTAAGTCGGGCTACTGGCATTGTTTCAGATATGACCCGAGGAGGGAAGCCGACGGAAAGAATCCGTTTGTACTTGACAGCAAAGCACCTACGGAAAGCTATGTGGACTTTATACAGGGAGAGGTTCGCTACAACTCACTTGAGAGAAAAGACCCCGAGCGTGCCAAGGAGCTGTTTATAAGGTCGGAAGAGGCGGCAAAGCAAAAATATGAGACATTACTTGCAAGGGCAAATGCGGATAAGTAATTAAACAGGTGATTAAATATATGAAAAACGGAGCAATGCAGGGCAACTTATCATGGTTGTTCTGCATTGCTTTACTTTATTTTACAATTCATGAAATGGTGTATATAATATTGTATACACGGATAGATTGTTTCTTATTTATACAATAGGTAGTTTAAAGTATATAATTAAATACAAAGTATTAGTTATTTTGCATAAAATATTGACAATTTAATATCATTGGTTTATAATGATGTTGCTAAGCTGTTTGTGTGAACATAGACGGCGAATATTAAAAAAGAATGTAAATTAGGAGGTAAGAAATGGGAAAACGCAAGTTATTAGAAGGCCTTAAGGTAGTGGAGTACGCTAACTTTGTTGCCGCACCTATAAGCGGTAGAGTTCTTGCAGACTGGGGTGCCGAGGTTATCAAAATCGAGCCGGCGGAAGGTGATACTACCCGTATGGTAGGAATGCAGTGGAAATTCCCTACAGGATCGGACGAGTGTCCATTATATGAAATGGAAAACTCAGGAAAGAAAGGTATTGTAGTTGACACAAGAACTAAAGAAGGTGTTGAAGTAATCTTCAAGTTGTTGGAGGATGCCGATATTTTTATTACCAATACTCGTGAGAAGGCTCTAGTAAAGAGCGGACTTGATTATGAAAGCGTTCATAAGAGAGTACCTAAGGTTGTTTATGCTCATCTGCTCGGTTATGGTGAAAAAGGACCGGCAAAGGACAATCCGGCGTTTGACTATACAGCATATTTCGCACGTGGCGGTGTAGCGGCAAGTCTTATGGAAGAAGGAACATCTCCTTGTAACTCCGCAGCGGCGTTAGGTGATCACTATGCGGGAATGAACCTTGTTTCCGGTATCTTGGCGGCTTTATACAACAGAGATAAGACAGGAGAGGGAGAAAAGGTTACAGTATCATTGTTCCATACGGCGGTATTCGGTTTGGGTCTGTATGTAAATGCGGCTCAGTACGGATACAATATGCCTATAACAAGAAAGAATCCTCCGAATCCGTTAAACACGACATACAAGTGTTCAGACGGCAACTGGTTGCAGATAGCGTTCTTCCAGTATGATAAATGGTTCCCGGGATTCTGCGATATAGTTATTGAGCGTCCTGATCTTAAGGGTTCTAAATACAGCACTATGAAGAGCGTTGTTCAGCATATTCCGGAATTTGTAGATATGATGGAAAAGGAATTTGCTAAAAAACCTATTGACGAGTGGTGTGAAAGACTGCAAAAGGCGGGAATACCGTTCGAGAAGCTTCAGACACCTGTTGACATCCTTAATGATGAGCAGTGCTGGGCAAATGATTTCTTAATAAAAATTAAGTACAGAAACGGCAACGAAAGAACAATGTTTACCAACCCCGTGCAGTTCCCTACAAGAGAAAGAAACGAATATGCTCTCTCTCCGTTACTCGGTGAGCATACGGAAGAAATATTGACAAGAGCCGGATACTCTAAGGACGAATTGGCCAAGTTAAGAGAAGGCAAGATAATAAACTGAACAGATACGTTAAACTGCTGTAAATAGTATAGTTTATAAAAATAGAGAGGTAATTTGCGTGTATACATTAGGTTTGGATTTCGGTTCTACAGCATCGAAGGGAGTTATTATTGAAGACGGTAAAAAAATAGTAGCTACCGCTGTTATTTCATCGGGAACCGGTACCAGTGGACCTCAGAGAGTTCAAGAGGAATTGGATAAAGTAAGCGGTTTAAAGTTTGAAGATATGTCGGCTGTAGTGGTTACGGGCTATGGAAGAATGAAGTACGACAAGGCTGACAAACAGATTAGCGAACTTTCCTGTCACGCCAAGGGAGTACATTTTTTAGTGCCGGAGGTCAGGACGGTTATAGACATCGGAGGACAGGATGCGAAGGCTCTTAAGCTTGATGAGAACGGATTTTTGGTAAATTTCGTTATGAATGACAAGTGTGCGGCGGGTACCGGCAGATTTTTGGATGTAATGTCCGGTGTATTGGAAACCGAAGTTTCAAAGCTTGGAGAACTATCCTCTAAGGCGACGGCTCCGGTAGGTATCAGCAGCACCTGTACCGTTTTTGCGGAATCCGAGGTAATATCTCATTTATCGAACGATGCGGGAGTTGAAAACATTGTAGCGGGTATTCATGAATCCGTTGCCGGCAGAGTTTCGGGACTTGCAAAGAGAGTCGGCGTGCAGGATAAGGTTGTAATGGTAGGAGGAGTTGCCAGAAACAGCGGTGTGGTTAAAGCTATGGAGGAGGCTTTAAGGGTTCAAATCACAGTTCCGGAGTATCCGCAGCTTACAGGAGCTATCGGTGCGGCACTGTTCGCTTACGAAGAAGCCAAGAAAAAGGCTTCAGCTTAAATCAGGTAAAAGTTTAGAAAGGAGTTAAAGTAATGGCAGAAAAGAAAGTTACTGCAATGAGTATGATTAACGGCTTATTGGCTAAATCATATAAAGAGGCGTGGGAGGCTAAGGCTAAAGGAATTCCGGTAGGTTGGTCAAGTTCGGTTTTCCCGCAGGAAATAGTTGAGACATTCGGTTTACCGGTTTTATATCCTGAAAATCAGGCAGCCGGTAATGCAGCTAAAAGAGAGGCCGTTGATTTACAACAAAAAGCGGAGGCAAGAGGTTATTCAGTAGACCTTTGTGCTTATGCAAGAACAAATTTCGGCATGTTGGAGAACGGAGGATGCTACAATCTTAATATGCCGAAGCCGGATTTTGTGTGCTGTTGCAACAATATCTGTAATGAGCTGATTAAATGGTATGAGGCACTCGCAAGAGATTTAAATATTCCATTAATAATGATAGATACGGCTTTCAACGATGCCGATGAAATTACGGAAGACAGAGTTGAGTATTTCAAGGGACAGTTTGAAGAGGCTATAAGACAGCTTGAAGAGATTTCCGGAAAGAAATTCGATCAGGCAAAGCTTGAGGAGGTTATGGAAATCTCTGCTGAAAACGGAAGACTTTGGAGAGAGTCCATGATGTTGTCAAAGGACGTATTCCCCGCTCCGATGAACGGTTTCGACTTATTCTCATATATGGCGGTTATCGTTTGCTATAGAGGCAAGAGAGAAACAACGGAGGCATTCCAGCTTTTAATATCTGAATTAAAAGAGCATATCAAGAACGGTACCACATCCAACAGAATGGAAGAGAAGTACAGAATCATGATGGAGGGTATTCCATGCTGGCCGTCAATCGGATATAAGATGAAGACTTTCGGTAAATACGGAGTAAATATGACGGGTTCAGTTTATCCTCACGCTTGGGCTTTAATATATGACAAGGGTGATTTAGCGGGACTTGCCAAGGCGTACAGCTCAATGTTCAACAATGTTAATACTCACGTTATGGCTAAATACAGAATCAACGCATTAAAAGACGGAAACTGTGAGGGTGTATTCTATCACATGAACAGAAGCTGCAAGCTGATGAGCTTTGTACAATATCAGATGGCAAGAGAGATTGAAAAAGAAACAGGCCTTCCATATGCTTCCTTTGACGGTGACCAGGCTGATCCGAGAGGTTTCTCACAGGCTCAGTTTGAAACAAGACTACAGGGTCTGGTTGAAGTTATGGAACAGAGAAAAGCTGCTAAGGGAGGTAATTGAGATGACAGTTCAAGATATGATAAAAGAATTAATCGCTATTGCAGACGATCCGAAGGCTGCCGTTAACGGATATTTAAAGAAAACAGGCGGTAAAGCCATAGGTTGTGTACCGGTTTACACACCGGAAGAATTGGTACATGCGGCAGGAATGTTGCCGGTAGGTATTTGGGGAGCGGACAATATAAATCTTGATTTGTCAAAGCAGTATTTCCCCGCATTCTGCTGTTCAGTGGTATTCACAGCTATGGAGCTGGCACTTAGAGGCACATTTGATATATTGTCGGGTGCGATCATTCCGGGAATGGACGATACCTTAATCACATTCGGACAGAACTGGAAATCAGGAGTGCCGCAGGTACCGTATATTCCGCTTGTTTATCCACAGAACAGAAAGCTTGAGGCGGGAGTTAAATTCTTGATGGCTGAGCTTTCAAGAGTAAAGAAAAGGCTTGAAGAAATCTCAGGAAAAGAAATAACTGAAGAAGCTATGCTTAACAGTATAAGAATATACAACGAGCACAGATACATAATGAGAGAGTTCGTTGAACTGGCTGCATCTCATCCCAATACGGTTGACAACTATATGAGGAGCAGAGTGATCAAATCAGGTTGGTTTATGCTTAAAGAAGAGCATACTGAAAAGGTTAAGGCTATAAATGCCGAGCTTAAGAAGCTGCCTCAAGAGAAGTTTGCAGGAAAGAGAGTGGTTATTACAGGCTTTATCTATGACTCCAAGGAGTTATTGGATGTATTGGAAGAGAATAAGCTCAGAATAGTAGGAGACGATTTAGCTCATGAAACAAGACAGTTCAGAACAGACGTTCCGGCGGCGGGTTCCGCTCTTGAGAGCTTGGCTCGTCAGTGGTCAAATATTGAGGGCTGTTCTTATGCCTATGATCCTAAGAGATTAAGAGGCAGTCTGGTTGCGAAATTGGCTAAGGAAGTTAAGGCGGACGGTGTAATATTCGCTCTTCTTAAATTCTGTGAGGTTGAAGAGTATGATCAGCCTATACTTGTGGAAGATATTGAAAGAGAAAATATACCTGTTACAGTTCTGGAAGTTGACCAACAGTCCGGCAGTGCGGAGCAGATCCGTACAAGAGTACAAACATTTGCAGAAATGTTATAATTAATTATCAACTAAAAACAGTTGGAGGAGAGCATGATTTTTAAAAAAGAACACGAATTATTAAGAAAAACAGTAAAAGATTTTGTAGAAAGAGAAATGGCAGACTATCCTGAGCAGGTGGATGAGACAAATGAAATCCCGCAGGACGTCATTGACAAGCTTGTAAAATATAAGTTTGTATCTCCAATCATTCCGAAAGAGTTTGGTGGAGCCGGTGCCGACTATGTTTCTTATGTAATCATAATGGAAGAGATTTCCAGAAGATGTGCTTCTACCGGTACATATGTTACTGCAATTTCTTCATTGGTAGGTTTGCCTTTGTTAAATTTCGGTACACAGGCACAGAAAGAAAAATATTTGAAAGGCTTGGCTACAGGACAGCTGAGAGGTTGTTTCGGTCTCACAGAGCCTAATGCGGGATCAGATGCGGGTGCAGGACAGACTATAGCTGTTGATAAAGGCGATTACTATGAATTAACAGGTAGAAAGTGCTTTATAACCAATGCACCTTTTGCCGATTTCGCTATAATTTCAGCTATGACCGACAAGTCAAGGGGAACAAAGGGTATATCCACATTTATCGTTGAGTCCAAGTGGGAGGGCTTCTCACACGGAGCACACGAGAACAAGATGGGTATCAGAGGAACACAGACATCCGATATCGTTCTTGAGAACGTTAAAGTTCCTAAAGAAAATCTTTTAGGAAAAGAGGGACAGGGCTTTAAGATAATGCTTAACACCTTGGATTACGGTCGTATAGGTGTTGCGGCTCAGGCACTCGGTGTAGCTCAGAGCGCATTAGACGAGGCTATAAAGTATACTCAGGAGAGAGTACAGTTCGGAAGACCTTTGTCCAAGTTCCAAAACACAC
>CAUUGW010000020.1:0-13875 GCA_963544785.1 uncultured Lachnospiraceae bacterium
GTAAAGCTGATTTGCTCATCGTCATCGGAGCGGGGCTTGTGAGTACACTCTGTGACCATATGGTTAAGTATTTTTCAGGTGACAACTTAGTTTTAATCCATCAAAACAAGGAGGTAGCTGACGCAAAGGCAGAGCTGGTAATTTATGAAACTCCGGCTAAAGTTTTGCCGAGGCTTTTATAATTTTTTATGAAAATAAGAACCAGATATGCACCCAGTCCCACAGGAAGAATGCACGTCGGTAATTTGCGTACGGCTCTTTATGCATATTTGATTGCAAAGCATGAGGGTGGAGAATTCCTGTTACGTATAGAGGATACGGATAGAGAAAGGTATGTTGAAGAGGCTACCGATATCATTTACAGGACAATGAAGTCCACGGGGCTTATCTATGATGAGGGACCTGATATAGGCGGCTCTGTCGGACCCTATGTGCAGAGCGAAAGATACGCCTCGGGGATTTATATGAAATATGCCGAGGAATTGGTTGAAAAGAATGAGGCATATTACTGTTTCTGTGATGAGGAGAGATTAAATTCCTTAAAACAGGGATTTTCCGACAAGGAAATAGTGATGTATGACAAGCATTGTCTGCATATGTCAAAAGAAGAGGTAAAAGCCGCCTTGTCTGCCAAAAAGTCGTTTGTTATCAGACAGAATATAGATAATGAGGGTACCACCACTTTTAAAGATGAAATTTATGGAGAAATTACGGTGAATAACTGTGAGCTTGATGATATGATTTTGATTAAGTCTGACGGTTATCCCACCTATAATTTTGCAAACGTGATTGATGACCATTTAATGGGTATTACCCACGTTGTGAGAGGAAATGAATACCTAAGCTCCGCTCATAAGTATACAAGACTTTATAAGGCTTTCGGTTGGGAAGAGCCTATCTACATACATTGTCCTTTAATTACAAATGAGGAACATCAAAAATTAAGTAAAAGAAGCGGACATTCTTCTTATGAGGACTTGGTTGAACAGGGTTTTTTAACCGAGGCTATAATTAATTTTGTCGCATTGCTCGGCTGGAGCCCCAAGGATAATAGAGAGATGTTCAGCCTTAAGGAGCTTGTACAGGAGTTTGACTATAGACGTATCGGGAAAGCACCTGCCGTTTTTGATATGGTAAAATTATCATGGCTTAACGGTGAATATATAAAGGCTATGGACTTTGAGGAGTTTTACGAACGAGTCGAGCCTATCTTAAAGGAAGCGTTAAGAGTTGATATAGATTTAAGAGCCGTTGCGGAGATGGTAAAGACCAGAATAGAGAGGTTTACCGATGTAAAAGACATGGTAGATTTCTTTAACGAGGTGCAGCCCTATGAGCTTGATATGTATAATAATAAAAAGTTTAAAACCGATCCTTTAAATTCTCTTTCCATATTAAAAGAGTCTTATCAGGTATTAAAGGATTTGGACGATTTTTCAAATGATAATCTTTTTGAAAATTTGCAGAAAATGGCTGATAAAAACGATGTAAAGACCGGAAAACTTATGTGGCCGTTAAGGGTTGCGGTATCAGGGAAACAGACAACACCGGCAGGTGCGACGCAGATAATGTCCGTTATCGGCAAAACTGAAACTTTATCAAGAATAAACGCTGCTGTTATTAGACTTGAGGAAAATGTTTGATTGGAGGTTAAGAATTTGGCTAAAAAAGAGAAAAAACAAAAAAAAGAAAAAGTAGTGGTTGAAAGCCCCGTAGAGCTCACCAAATATTACTTTTTGGCTGACGTGTATGCAGTCGTATCGGTTGAAGCTGAGGATTTGTCCGATGCAAAGCAGATGATAAAAGAATTAAAGCCTGATGATTTTATAAACTTTAAGCTTAAAAAGGCGAAGCTTATCAATCCGAAGCTTTATGCACCGGTAGAGGCGGAGGAAGACGATGATGAGGACGATGAACCTCAGCAAAATAAACATGGCGGAGATGATGAGGAAGATATGGAGCCGAGTATGGCATAATGGGTACGGCTATATACGTACACATTCCGTTTTGTGTCAAAAAATGCGGATACTGTGATTTCTTATCCATGAATGCGGGCGATGAGGTGGTTGACGCCTATTTTAAGGCACTTTACAGACAGATAATTTTGGAAGCCGAAAATATAAATGACGGAGTAAGCTCTATTTACATAGGTGGCGGAACTCCGTCTTTTGTTAATGAAAAATATATTGTGGGTTTGCTTGATGCCGTTTATAATAATTTTAAAGTTTTTAAAGATGCTGAAATAAGCATTGAAGCAAATCCCTTCAGCAGTACAACTGACAAACTCAAAACATATTATAATTCAGGTATAAACAGAATCAGTTTCGGATTACAATCAACTAACGACAGATTATTGAAAATTTTAGGAAGAGCACATAATTATGAAGATTTTTTAAGAAGTATCGACATCGCTTTAAGTGCGGGCTTTGATAATATTAATGCAGACCTCATTTATTCCGTACCTAAGCAATCGTTGTATGATTTTAAAGATAGTTTAATGAAGGTTGTTAAGCTTAAACTGACTCATATATCCGCATACAGCCTGATAATAGAACCCGGTACACCATTTTATGAAAGGTATCATTCAGATGAGGAAAACAGAGCAAAGGGCGGATTTAGCGGGGCATTATGTTCTGAAGATACAGATATAAAAATGATGTGGGAGGCTCATAATATTTTAGACAAATATGGGTACAAGAAATATGAGATTTCAAACTATGCTTTTAATAATTATAAATGCAGACATAATTTAGCCTATTGGAAACGATATGATTATTTCGGATTCGGGATAGGAGCTGCATCTTTATTTAAAGGAAAAAGATTTTCCGTAATTAGAGATCTTGAAAAATACATTTATCTTTTAAATAAAGAAGATCTTGATATTAAGGATATTTACGAAAATATCGAGGTTTTGTCGAAAAATGATGAGATTTCAGAGGCATTAATTCTCGGGTTAAGGCTCGCTGACGGTATAGATATTACAGAGATTAATGCAAGATATAAGATAGACATACTTAATTTATATAGAAATGAAATAGATAAAAATATCACTTCGGGTTTGCTCGAAAAGGCAAATAACAGATTGTTTTTGACAGATAACGGAGTAAATTTGGCGAACCTTGTAATGAGTGATTTTATATTATAGGAGGGTTGTTTTGTTAAGCGGTTACGAATTGAAATTTAAAAGATACATTGACGATGTAAAATCTACATGTCATTATTTAATACATAAAAGGACCGGAATGAGGGTTTTATTTCTGGAAAATGATGATGAAAACAAGGTTTTTTCCATAGGCTTTAAGACAAAGGTGCATAATGATACCGGAGTGGCACATATTTTAGAGCATTCCGTACTATGCGGATCTGAAAACTATCCGTTAAAGGATCCGTTTATTGAGCTTGCAAAAGGCTCCTTGAATACCTTTCTTAATGCCATGACCTATCCGGATAAAACGCTTTATCCCGTTGCAAGCACCAACGATGCGGATTTTAAGAACCTTATGAGCGTTTACCTTGATGCGGTCTTTAAGCCGAATATCTATAAGCATAAAGAGATATTTATGCAGGAGGGCTGGCACCATGTATTGGAAAATAAAGAAGACAATATTACATATAGCGGTGTGGTCTATAATGAGATGAGGGGGGCATATTCCTCCGCATCGGAACTGCTTAATCGGGAGGTGGAAAAAAGCATATTCAACAATCATTCCTACGGCTATGATTCGGGGGGAGATCCCGCACACATAATAGATTTGACTTATGATGATTTTCTTGCATTTCATAAGAAGAACTATAATCCCTCGAATGCCTATCTGTATTTTTACGGAAAGCTTGATATTGAAGAGAATTTAAAGTTTATCGACGAAAATTATATAAATTTCTATGACAGGACGGATAATTTGGAAACAATAGAAATGCCCGATCCTAAGAATATAATAAAAGAGTTAAAAGTCCCCTATCCTGTGGCTGATGACAATAAAATCGAAACCTTGAGCCAATTTTCTTATAATGTGGCTGTTGACATAAGAGAGGATAAGAACCTCTATCAGGCACTTGACATACTGTGCTATGTTCTGGTGAATGCACCGGGAGCACCCGTTTCAAAGGCGTTGTATGATGCAAAAATAGGAGAGGACGTGTCCGCAAGCTTTGACACCCCATATATAAAGCCGCTTATTAAGATAACTGCCGCCAACACCGACATTAAAAGATTCGATGAGTTTAAAAGCATTATTGACGATGTTTTAAATAGGGTGATAAGGGACGGAATAGATAAAACTGCTCTTTTAGGGGCTATAAACACCTCGGAGTTCAGTTTTAGGGAGTCCGATTTCGGAACATATCCCAAGGGACTTTTGTATTATCTGACATTGCTTGATTCCTGGAATTATAGTGACGAAGAGCCGACCGTTTATCTTGAACAGTTTGGAATGTTTGATTTCTTAAAGCAAAATATAGATACCGGATATTTTGAAAATGTGGTTAAAAAATGTATTTTGGAAAATGAGCATAAGACATTCGTTGCTATTTATCCTGAGCTTAATTTGCAGGAAAAAATAGATGAGGGCTTAAATAAAAGGGCTATGGAATATAAAAAATCCCTGTCAAATGATGAAATAACGGCATTAATAGATGAAAACATCAGATTAAAGCAGTATCAGAGTACCCCGGACAGTGAGGAGGATACAAATAAGATTCCTATATTAAGGCTCAGTGACATAAAAAAGGAAAGTACATTTTATGAGCTTGACAAGGGTAAAATAGGTGAGAACCTTTATTTATCGCATATTTGCGAGAGTAACGGAATTTTTTATACAAGGCTTATGTTTGAAGCGGATATGAATATGGATTATTTACCATACTTATCTATTTTAAGTAATATTTTAGGTATGGTTGACACCGAGAACCACAGCTATAACGAGCTTAGAAATAAGATAAATATAAGTCTTGGGGGCTTGCGTGTCGATACGGCAAGCTACGGCTCTTCCAAGGATAAGGACAAGTACAAGGTATTTTTAAGCTTAAATATGAAAGGTATGTTCTCAAACATTGAAAAGGGATTGCTTCTTGCAAAGGAGATTTTGTTTAAATCAAAGCTTGATGATAAGGCAAGGATAAGGGAGATATTGCAGGAAGCCAAGATAGGACTTGAGGAGAGCATAATACGATATGGAAATAATTATGCTTCATCGGTGGCGGGAAGCATGATAAGTGAGGCTGTCAGAGCTTCCGATCTGTTAAAAGGTGTGGCTTTTTATGATAAATTAAATCAGATTTTAAATGATTATGACAATGAATTTCAGCTATTAACGGAAAAGCTTAAAAATCTTATGAACCATCTAATATCAAGGGAACACCTTGTAATAAACTATACCGGAAGCCTTGACGGAAGCAGGATTTTTGAAGAAAAAATAACAGATTTTATTAAGGCTTTGCCTAAATCGGAAAGGCTGAAAGATATTGACGAGAAGACAGGCGTTTATAAGAACATAGGAATCATTGCTCAAAGTCTGACGGTACAGTTTGTCGCAAGGGCGGGATACTCCGACATAAAAAAATATCCCTATAGCGGTACAATGGCGGTACTTAAGGTGCTGCTCGGCTATGATTACCTGTGGAATGAGGTCAGGGTAAAGGGCGGAGCGTACGGTTGCGGTTCAACTATGTTCAGAAACGGAGTTTTGTATTTAAACAGTTACAGAGATCCCAACCTTAAGGCGACAGAAACCGTGTTTGAAAACACCGCAGCCTATCTTAGAAGCTTAAGCCTTAGTGAAAGAGAGATTACACAGTATATAATAGGTGCGATAAGCGGTCTTGATGTTCCGCTCGGAGCTTATCTTAGAGGACTTAAGGCATTAACTATGTAAATGCAAAAAGAAAGAGATGAGGTGTTGTCCACCCAATTATCCGATATACAAAAAGTAGCCGATATTATAGATAATGCAATAAAAAACAGATATGCCTGTACAATAGGGTCAAAGGATATGATAGCTAAACATAGAGATATGTTTGATAATGTGAGGAACTTAAATTTATAATTAAATTTGACTTAAAAGGAACTTGAATGATTTGAGTTCCTTTTTTTGTTTCATTTACTAAATGCTGAATTAAAAAGTTTATTTCCACTTCAGCATTTAATAAATAAATTTAATTTTTGGGTTGATTTTTATTAAAATTTATAATATAATTGCCTTATGAGTGGTGAATGGTGGTTGAAAGTGGTTTAATATGGTAAGTATCTTCCTCAAAAATCAGTTTCAGCTTGAAAACGGTTGAAATTAAGGATTGGTGGTGAGGACTTTGTTCATAGGTGAATATAATCATACCCTTGATACAAAGGGTAGACTGATAGTTCCTGCTAAATATAGAGAGGAGCTTGGTGATGAGTTCATCGTGACAAAGGGAATGAGCGACTGTTTGTGGGTCTATTCCAAAAAGGGTTGGGATGACTTTATGGCAAGCTTATCAAAATTACCTAAGACACACCCGATAGCCAACAAGGCTGCACGCCACTTTTCTGCGGGGGCTACTTGTTGTGAGCTTGATAAGCAGGGCAGAATATTATTACCGGCAAATTTGAGAAAATTTGCTTCACTTGATAAGGAGGTTGTTTTGGCGGGGGTGCTTGACCGCATCGAGATTTGGGACAAGAACAATTGGGATAGCGTTACCGATGTCGATATTACAGATGTTGTAGAGGAATTGGGCAAGCTTAATATCAATCTTTAATTTTACAAATTTATGTCCGGGGGGAGAAAATTATGGATTTTAATCATAAATCTGTATTATTAAATGAAACGATAGAAGCTTTAGATATTAAACCTGACGGAATTTATGTAGACGGGACGATCGGTGGTGCAGGCCATTCCTTAGAAATTTGTAAACGATTATCGAATAACGGCAGACTGATAGGATTTGACCAGGACGAAGATGCGATAAAAGCAGCTAAAGATAGGTTAGGGGAGTATTTTAATATAACGACTTTTGTTCACGATAATTTTGTATTTATGAAGAATGTGCTTAATGAATCAGGCGTTAAGAAGGTGGACGGAATACTTCTTGATTTGGGAGTTTCTTCATATCAGCTGGATAATCTTGACAGAGGCTTTTCATACAGGAGTGATGCGATACTTGATATGCGTATGGATAAGCGTAAAGAGAAGACAGCAGGTACAATAGTGAATGAATATAGCGAAGAAGCACTTGTGAGAATTCTTAGAGACTACGGAGAAGAAAAGTATGCCGGAAAACTGGCATCTGCTATTTGCAGGGAGCGTGCAAATGGTGAAATTAGCCGTACGGGTCAGTTGGTAGATATTATCAAAAAGACCATACCTATGAAGGATCAAAGGCTTTATGGACACCCCGCCAAGAGAACTTTTCAAGCAATTAGAATTGAATTAAATGAAGAACTGACAGTCCTTGAAAATTCGATTGAAGATATGATGTCTTTATTGAATTGCAGAGGGCGTTTTTGTATAATTACCTTTCATTCTTTAGAGGACAGAATAGTAAAAAATAAATTTAAGATGTTTGAAAATCCGTGTAATTGCCCGGCAAATTTTCCTGTCTGTGTGTGCGGTAAAAAGCCGACAGGCAAAAAAGTCTATAGAAAGGCAATTTTGCCGACTGATAAGGAGGTTTATGATAACAGCAGGTCAAAAAGTGCAAAGCTTAGAGTAATAGAACATTTATAGGGGGATTAAGGGAGTATGAGCAGAAAATACAACAGTCATAATAAATATAGCACGTATAATGATTACAACAACGGCAGTAATGCTTATAAATATTATTATGAAATACAATATGACGATTATAATAGAAGAAAAGCGGTAAACGGTAAGGCGGTTGCAAACAAGAAAAAACGTGAAAATGCAATGACGCCTTTTGTTGCTTTTAAACTGTTTGTAGGCTGTGCCTTAATAGTATTGTCATCCTGTGCATTTATAGGATTTCAGACGGATAAGGCGACGTGGGCAAGTAAACTAACGGAAAAAGAAAATTATTATAATAAACTGGTAAGAGAAAATGATGATTTAAAAAATGAACTGATTAAGAATGTTGATTTTAAAGAAATCAAAAAAAAGGCAAAAAAACTTGGGCTTAAGAATGCCAAGGGGAAGAATATAAAGTATTATTCTATGCATGAAGAGGAGTTTTTATTCCAGTTAGAGGAATTTCCGAATAGATAAAAATGAAAGCTGATAAGAAAAAGAAGAAAAAGGATTATAGTTCAAGATTATTTATACTTTTTATAATTGTTTCGTTAGGACTTATTGCACCGGCGGCATATTTATTTTATGTAGGGACAAAAAATAAAGATGATGCAACCATAAATATGTTAAATCAGGAAAGATACAAAAGCTACGACATTGCAGCAAGAAGAGGAGATATTGTAGATGCTCAAGGCACTCTTCTTGCCACGAGCGTTAAGGTTTATGATGTGGCTCTTGATATTCAGCATTTACTCAGTTTTGCACAAAAGGACGCTCAGGGTGAATTACAGAATTCTCCTCAGATTGATACAACGATTTCCGCATTGTCGGAGGATTTCGGTGTAGATAAAGATGAACTTAGACAAACAATTATGAGTAAACCTCAAAACAGATACTATGTGGTGGTTAAGGGTGTAAATCAGACACAAAAAGAAAATTTTGAGAGCAGATTCAATTTAAGCGAGATTGAGATTGCAAGGATAAACGCCAAGTATAAAAAGGAGGAAGCGGACAATTTAATTAAGAAGCTTAGGGACGAAAAGAATGTTCAAAAGGATCTGATTAAGGGAGTAATACTTGAGGACAGATATGTACGCAGCTATCCTTATAATAATTTAGCTTCCAATGCCATAGGATTTTGCAATCAGGACGGTGTTGGAATAACAGGAGTTGAAAAATATTATAATGATATTTTGACCGGCAAAAACGGCAGAAGATATACCTATATGGATTCATCTATGATGAAAACGAGTAAAGAAGAAGTGCCTATTGACGGAAATCAGATTATGCTGACCCTTGATATGAGGTATCAGAGAATAATTGAAAAGGGAATAAGAGACTTTGAATCGCCATTATGGTACTTGACCCTAACGACGGAGCTGTAAAGGCAATGGCTACGAACAACGGATACGATCTTAACAATCCGAGGGACTTGGTAAAAAATGCAGAATATACTCAGCTTGAAGTGGACAATATGAGCGAAAAAAATATATCCGATGCTTTAAATCTATTATGGAAAAATTACTGTGTTTCTGAAGCATATGAACCCGGTTCCACATTTAAACCCGTTGTCTTATCGTATGCAATAGACTCCGGTGCCGTGTCGCTTAACAGCCATTTTAACTGCACGGGACATTTAAAAGTTGCGGATAGGGATATTAAATGTTCAAGCAAATTCGGGCATAAAGACCAGAGCTTGGGCAAGGCTCTTTCCAACTCTTGTAATGTTGCATTTATGCAAATCGGTTTCAAGATGAAAAAGGAGGGGCTTGAAAAATGTCAGAGCCTATTTAATTTCGGTTTAAAGACCGGAATTGATTTACCCGATGAAGTCTATACCTATAATTCCGTAAGAAGAGCTGAAAATATGAATATAATCGACCTTGCGACCAACTCCTTCGGACAGAATTTTGATGTGAGTATGGTGCAGTTGTCCTCCGCCTTTTCTTCCATAATAAACGGAGGAACTTATTATAGGCCCAGAATAGTACAGTCAATTACTGATGTTTATAACAATACCACCACTGAAAACAAGCCTGTGATTCTTAGGAAGACGGTATCATCAGATACCTGTTTAAGATTAAAGAATTATTTACACGAAACCGTAAAATCTCGTGAAAGCAAGGAAGAGCTTGAAAATAAGAATAGAATTGAAATCGGCGGGAAGACGGGTACTGCGGAAAAACTGCCAAGAGATAAAAAGCATTATCTTATATCATTCATAGGGTTTACTCCTGTTGAATCTCCGAAGCTTGTCTGTTATGTTGTAATTGACGAGCCTAACGTAGCAAGGCAGGATAACAGTAAGATTGCTATGGAGCTTGGAAAGAGTTTGATTAGAGAGCTGAATAATAAGATAAAATAGGTTTTAGGAGAGATATGAACAATTTGTATTCTTTACTTATCGTGATAATAAGCTTTGCAATAACATCTATTGCAGGCTATCCCTTAATAAATTTTTTAAGAAACCTTAAAGTACGCCAAACGGAGCGAGCTGAGGGAGTACAAAGCCATCTTAAAAAGGCGGGCACTCCGACTATGGGCGGAATTATGATGATAATATCATTTAATATTTTGGCAATATATTATAGTTTTACATTAAAAGAAATAATTCCGTGTCTTATACTTGCCGACGGATTTGCATTAATCGGGTTTATTGACGATTATTTGAAGGTGATATTAAAGCGTTCTGACGGCTTTAAGCCAAAGCAGAAGTTTATATCTCAGGTGATATTGACCCTAATTTACGGATCATATCTGCATATGTTTTATCCTGAATTGTTGCATAAAATCAGAATTCCTTTTGTAAAGGGAGAATTTGATATTGGAATATTCGGAATAATACTTATGTTTTTTGCCATAATGGGAACTGTAAATGCGGTTAATTTTACGGACGGTGTTGACGGACTTGCTTCCTGTGTCACTTTGGTGGTAGCCTTATTTTTCCTAATTGTGTCAATTATTGAGAACAATAACGGGCTAATGATTGTCAGTCTTATTTTGATTGGAGCATTGCTCGGATTTTTGGTGTACAATCGTCATCCTGCCAAGATTTTTATGGGCGATACCGGCTCATTGTTCCTTGGCGGCTTAGTGGTATCAATGGCATATATGCACAAGATGGTTCTGTTTATACTTATTATAGGGGTTATTTATTTTATTGAGATTCTGTCCGTAATGATACAGGTAACATATTTTAAAAAAACAGGGGGCAAGAGGATTTTTAAGATGACACCTATTCATCATCATTTTGAGCTTAGCGGATGGAATGAGGTTAAAATAGATTTTGTCTTTACTTCAGTTACCGTGGCGGCTCTGATTATAGGAATACTTGCACTTTGTTAGGGAGCGGTTTATGGGAGTAAAAAGGCTGTTTAGAAGATTTTTAATTACTACTTTTTTGTTACTTTTTATACCGGTAGGTATAGGATTTATTATGCTTAAATTAGGGGCTTTTAATGTAAAGCATATTGATGTCGAGGGCAACAAACAGTTCAGCAGCGTGGAGCTGAGCAACCATGTATTAAGTGACAAAAGATGCAGATATACGCCATATCTTCTATTTAAATATAAATTTTTCAAACCTAAGGCAATGCCCTTTGTTTCGGATATTGATGTGAGCCTCACATCACTGACCGATGTAAAAATAAGGGTTGTAGAAAAACCTATAGTCGCATATGTGGAGCACTTGGGCTCTCATCTTTTCATTGATTCGGACGGGATTGTGGTTGAAAGCTCGGACAGAAAGGTTGACGGAATTTTAAAAATAGACGGTATAAAATGCAAGACTTTTAAGCTTTATGAAAGACTTAAAATAGAAAATCCTCTTGTGCTTGATACTATAAATACGGTTTCAAAGCAACTGAATAAATACAATTTAAATCCCGACGTGATGGTTGTTGATTTAAGAGGAGGGATAAATCTTAAATTTGAGGAGCTTACAGTGCAGCTTGGTGATGAGGATAATATGGAGGCGAAAATATCAAGGCTTTCTGCAATTTTGCCGAAGCTTAAAAAGAAAAAAGGAGTTTTAAAGCTGAATAATTACAGAGAACTTGGAGATTCAATAGTTTATAGAGCTTAAAAATTATTAAGATAACATTACGTATTTTTAAAATTTATATTGAATTTTTTGCTCCAATTAGGTATTATAGATGTGTTGGTTTAAGAGGGGCGTTAAGGAGGAAAATGTATTGATAGAGATAAAAAATAATTCAAATCACAATCAGGCCAAAATACTGGTTATGGGAGTAGGCGGCGGAGGGAACAATGCGCTTACTCATATGAGTGAGGTAGGCATAGAGGGAGTACAATTTATAGCATTAAACACGGACGTCCAACATCTTGATACCTGTAATTGTGAAACAAAGCTTCAAATAGGAGAAAAGCTTACCAAAGGTCTGGGAGCGGGGTCAAACCCTTCAATAGGAGAGCAGGCCGCCAAGGAAAGCGAGGAGATGATTGAAGAGGCGATATCAGAGGCGGATATGGTGATTTTAACCTGCGGTATGGGCGGTGGCACGGGAACGGGAGCCACTCCGTTTATAGCAAGTTTGGCAAAGGAGATGGATAAGCTCACTGTAGCTGTTGTTACAAAGCCTTTTACATTTGAGGGAAAACCTAAAATGGAAAAGGCACTTGAGGGAATAGAAAAGCTGAGAGCAAATGTAGATTCTATTGTAATCGTTCCCAACGACAAGCTTATGAGCATTGCGGATAAGAATATCAGCTATAAGGACGCCTTAAAGAAAGTGGATGAAGTCCTTATGAAGCTTGTTATGGCTATTACGGACATAGTATATAAGACTCAGGACGTTACTTTAGATTTTGCCGATATCAGAACCGCTATGTCAAATAAGGGCACCGCACATATCGGAATCGGTATAGGAAAGGGCGAAAACAAGGCAAAAGATGCCGTGGATGCCGCCGTGAACAATCCGATGCTTGAAACGTCCATACAGGGTGCTACGGATCTGCTTGTAAATATATCGGGAGAGGCATCATATTTTGAATACGTGGAGGCATCTCAACACCTGCATTCACTGGTGGGTGAGGAAACCAACATATATCCGGGATATGATTCTACCATAGAGCAGGCCGGAGAGCTTAAGGTTACGATAATTGCAACGGGAGTGACACAGGCGGCTACTGAAAAGAAGATTATACCTCCGGCGAATCAGGTGGGGGCTATTTCATTCAGGAGTTCGGGGTTTAATACCTCTTCGGTCGGAATGAATTATTCTCCCAATCCGGTATCCAATTTCAAAATGCCGTCATTTTTAAATACAAGTTCGGGACAGGGGGGAAAAGGCGATAAGCCTGGTACGGGGAACGCTCAAAGCATTTCAAATACCGGAGGTTATATGAGTGAAACCAATATTGATTCTACTTTATTAAGCAGTGAATCAAATCAGAGAAAACCGATTGATATTCCGGATTTTTTAGTGGATAAAAATAAAAGCGACAAATAATAAATAAGAATAGTTGGATAGAAGCGTTCAGATTTGATTTTTGCGTTTTTATTCAGCTATTTTTTAGTTTATATAAAGAGGATAGATTGGAAATGTACAGTGCGATTAAAAAATTAGGCTATCATAATGTTGATGATAAGGGTTATTTGACTTTATGCTCGATTATGAACAGTTTGCAAAGCATCGGAGGTTTTTTTGCGGAGGAAAAAGGGTTCGGAGAAAAATATCTTTTTGATAATAATATAGGTTGGATAGTATATAATTGGAATATTGAGATATTTAAACTGCCCAATATTAGAGAAACTGCAAGTGTAATCGTAAAGACAGGAATTTATAATTTCAGCGGCTCTATTGTGGAGAGATATTATGAAATTTGCGATATGCAAAACAAACCTTTAATTAAGGGCTTCGCCACTTGGGTTTTAATAAGTATGGAAAATATGTTGCCTACAAGACTTAATGATAATATAAAAGAGATTGCAAAAAGGGGAAAGGAAGAGCTGTCCTTAGAGCTTTCAGAGCCGTGTACGAGAAAGATAGAAAAATGTTTAATTAAAAATACGGATAATTTTGAGGACGCATTTCATTCATATGTTTTTAAGTCCTATATAGACATAAGAGGACATATGAATAACGCAAGGTATTTGGAGCTGATTATGGAAATAGCGGATATAAAAGATTTTTCT
>CAUUGW010000021.1:0-13833 GCA_963544785.1 uncultured Lachnospiraceae bacterium
CGAGAGACATCCCGTTATCCTTGAATCAATGGAATTTCCGGAGCCGGTTATCGAATTGGCGATTGAGCCTAAGACTAAGGCGGGACAAGGAAAATTGGGAGAGGCTTTGGCTAAATTGGCGGAGGAAGATCCTACATTCAGGGCACATACCGATGAAGAAACCGGACAGACAATCATAGCCGGTATGGGTGAGTTGCACTTGGAAATTATCGTAGACAGACTTTTAAGAGAGTTTCACGTGGAGGCTAATGTCGGAGCTCCACAGGTTTCATACAGGGAGGCTATTACAAAGCCTGTTGATGTGGAAGGAAAGTATATCAAACAGTCAGGAGGACGTGGACAGTACGGACATTGCAAGATACGTTTCGAGCCTATGGACGTCAACGGTGAGGAGCTTTATAAGTTTGATTCCGAGGTTGTCGGCGGTGCTATTCCTAAAGAATATATTCCGGCGGTTGATGACGGTATACAGGAGGCTACGAAATCCGGTATACTCGGCGGCTATCAGGTGGTAGGTCTGCATGCGGTATGTTATGACGGTTCTTATCATGAAGTCGATTCATCGGAAATGGCATTTCATATAGCCGGCTCCATGGCATTCAAGGAGGCTATGGAAAAGGGAGCACCCGCATTGCTTGAACCCATTATGAAAGTTGAGGTTACTATGCCCGAGGAGTACATGGGTGATGTAATCGGAGATATAAACTCTCGTCGTGGAAGAATCGAGGGAATGGACGATATAGGCGGCGGAAAGATTGTAAGAGGCTTTGTTCCCTTATCCGAAATGTTCGGATATGCTACGGATCTTCGTTCAAAGACACAGGGTAGAGGAAACTATTCCATGTTCTTTGAAAAATATGAGCAGGTGCCGAAAAATATTCAGGAAAAGGTACTTAATAAGAAATAAAAATACTTGCATTTAAGCGTAAAATAAAATATAATATAGCCGTTGGCGTATCATATACGGCGTATTTAAAAAGATAAAAATATAAGTTGAAATTAAGGAGGATTAATTCAAATGGCAAAATCAAAGTTTGAAAGAACAAAACCCCACGTTAATATCGGTACAATCGGTCACGTTGACCACGGTAAGACTACATTGACTGCCGCTATCACAAGAACTCTCCATGAGAGATTGGGAACAGGTACAGCTTATGCGTTTGATCAGATAGATAAGGCTCCGGAAGAAAGAGAGCGTGGTATTACTATAGCTACATCTCACGTTGAGTATGAGTCCGAGGCTCGTCACTATGCCCACGTTGACTGCCCTGGTCACGCCGACTATGTAAAGAATATGATTACAGGTGCAGCACAGATGGACGGTGCAATCCTTGTTGTTGCAGCTACGGACGGTGTTATGGCTCAGACAAGAGAGCATATCCTTCTTGCAAGACAGGTAGGTGTTCCGTATATTGTAGTGTTTATGAACAAGTGTGATATGGCTGATCCTGAATTGCTTGAACTTGTTGAAATGGAGATTAGAGATCTGCTTAACGAGTATGATTTCCCGGGTGATGATACACCTATTATCCAAGGATCCGCTTTAAAGGCGCTTGAAGATCCGAGCGGCGAGTGGGGCGATAAGATATTGGAGCTTATAAAGGCTGTGGATACTTATGTGGCTGAGCCTGAAAGACCTATTGACAAGCCTTTCCTTATGCCTGTTGAGGACGTATTTACCATCACAGGTCGTGGAACCGTTGCTACAGGTAGAGTAGAGAGAGGTATTATCAAGGTTAACGAGGAAGTTGAAATCCTCGGAATAAGAGAAGAGAAGAAGAAGACTGTTGTTACCGGAGTTGAGATGTTCAGAAAGCTTCTTGACGAGGGACGTGCAGGTGATAATATAGGAGCACTTTTAAGAGGTGTTCAGAGAACTGAAATCGAAAGAGGACAGGTTCTTGCTAAGCCCGGTTCAGTAAACTGCCACACAAAGTTTACAGCTCAGGTTTACGTATTGACCAAGGATGAAGGTGGACGTCACACTCCGTTCTTCGGAAACTACAGACCGCAGTTCTATTTCAGAACTACTGACGTTACCGGTGTTGTTACATTACCTGACGGTGTAGAGATGTGTATGCCGGGAGACCACGTTGAGATGACAATAGAGCTGATTCACCCAATCGCTATGGAAGAGGGATTAGGTTTCGCTATCCGTGAGGGTGGAAGAACAGTAGGTTCAGGTAAGGTTGCAAAGATTTTAGCTTAATTCTTTAAATTTTGAGCTGATATTATAAAAATAAAAGTCCTTTAGGATATATCCTGAGGGACTTTTTTATTATAGGTTATCTTTGATATAATAAGGACAGCTGAAATAATATTTTTTTAAAAATGGGGAAATTTAGAGCATTTTTTGTAATATTTTTAGAAAAAAAGAATACGGAGACGGTGGGATTCGAACCCACGTGCCCAATAAAGGACAACCTGATTTCGAGTCAGGCTCGTTATGACCGCTTCGATACGTCTCCATCAGAATACCGCACGTCTTGCGTTGAATATTATTGCAAATCTGTGCTTTATCAATCTGCTCAACCTCGGCACCCTTGCAACACCCAAGGAAATTTGCTTAGTGCTGCTTTGTTCCCAACCTGACACGGTTCACAAGCCCTTGCCGTACAAGACCAAAGTATCAACGCTTCAAAATAGAGTCAATATTCACAATAAATATCCGAAACAAGACATCACCCCTACTGTAGCGGATTGTAGGTACAGGGCACCGCTATCTCCCCGGCTGTGCGGACATTTAATTATAAGCCAAATTTGTTTAAAAGTCAAGCAAGCATAAGCTTAAATTTCGGCAATTATATGACATATAAAAACAGGCATTGTTCGATTTTTCGTCAATGCCTGTTTTAAAGCTTCGATATTAAAAAGTATTACAGCTCTATGTCCAGCTTTTTACCCATAATTGTTGTCAGTGAGTAGCTTAAGTCATCTATTGTATAGATTTCAAAAATATTATCATCTACGGCATAGCCTATCTTTGCCAAATCCGGCATAGCATCGAGTGCAGCTTTCTTGCTTTCAGGAGAAGTTATAAAATTAACCTTTCCGCTCATTCTGAGAGTATTCATTTTTGCGTCAATTGCGGCGATTTCGATTTTCGGATTCGCCTTTAATTGTTTGAACATATTTTTTCTGTTATCGGAATAAAAAGCAAGCTTTCCGTCGTATTCCATAACGAATCCCAAGGGTCTTACGTGTGGAGTGTCGCCCTCCGCCGTTGCTCCGTAAAAAAGCTTTGCCGCTTTTAAAAATTCTATAACTTTCATAATGTTCCTCCTTAAAAATTTAATTATTTCTAACACATCAAGTACTCGCATTGTAGCATAAATACTTAAAAAACACAAGTGTATAAAATTACGAACATAGGACAAACCTATGAATGAGAATTTTATTAATAATTTTTGAAACAAGTATATAAGGTGCTTTTATAAATTAAGCGAACGTCTGTTGAATGTTTTCAATGACGGTTAAAACGGATAAAAAATAAGGTACAAGTCGCATGTTTGAGCGTAGCGAGTTGCGACTTGTGTTTTTTATTCCGTTTGTTTACCGTCATAAAACATGAAAGATCAGAGAGATTAATTTATAAAAGCACTTTGTATAGCCAATTAATAAAATTTTCATTCATAGGTTTGCAATAACTTTAAGCACCGGATACTTGCTTAGGTTTAAAAATAGTGATATTATAAGAGATATTGATATATTAAAATCTATAGTTTATGTGAAAGAAGGCATAAAATGAGCGACAAAAGACAGGCTATCCTGTTTATTATTTTAGCAGGATTAGGTTTTTCATTAATGAGTTTTTTTATAAAATTGTCAGGAGATATACCGACATATCAAAAGGCGTTTTTCAGAAATTTGGTGGCGGGGGTTCTCGCTTTCAGCCTTTTATTTAAGGGAAAGGTGAAAGTAAGGCTCAACAAGACCAATGCAATCGACCTCTTTATGCGAAGCTTTTTCGGAACGTTGGGTCTTTTGTGTAATTTTTATGCAATAGATAAAATAAATATCTCCGATGCCAATATTTTAAATAAATTATCTCCGTTCTTTGCTATGATTCTGTCCTATTTTATTTTAAAAGAAAAGGCGTCCAAAAAGGAATGGCTGGCTTTGATAGTGGCATTTATAGGTGCGGTATTTGTAGTCAAGCCCTCTATGAACAGCAGTTTTTTAAATTCAATGATAGGTATGTTCAGCGGTTTTTGTGCGGGTCTTGCCTACACCTATGTCAGAAAGATGGGTAAATACCATTTGGACCATAGAATAATAGTGAGTTCATTTTCTCTAATATCATGCGTACTGTTATTTCCGGGTGCTATATTTTACGGGGTGCATTTATCTGCGTATCAACTCTCAATGCTTGTTTTGGCGGGACTTTGTGCCACTCTTGGACAATTTTCAATAACTTTGGCTTATTCAAAGGCTCCCGCAAAGGAAATCTCCGTATTTGATTATTCACAGGTGTTGTTTGCGGCAGTCTTAGGGCTGTTATTCTTAGGACAGATACCCGATAAGTTCAGCATTATAGGATATATTATAATAGTCGGAACGGCTGTCTATAAATGGCAGATAGGAAGACACAGTGATGTTGAGATTACATGTGATGAAAAAACGGACAAGGTTAAGGGCGACAGTTGAAAGGTGTATCAGTTGAAAGAATATTTAGAGCTGTTTTTCGTGTTTTTTAAGATAGGATTATTTACCTTCGGAGGCGGCTATGCAATGCTTCCGATGATTGAAAAGGAGATTATACAGAAGCGACATCTGGCGACAGAAGAAGAGGTGCTTGATTATTTTGCGATAGGGCAGTGTACTCCCGGGGTAATAGCGGTAAATACCGCCACTTTTATCGGTTATTTTAAAAAGGGAATTTTAGGGGGGATAACGGCAACATTAGGCGTTATTTCACCCTCGCTTATAATAATCACGTTAATAGCCGCATTCATCAAAAATTTTCAGGCAAAACCTACAGTAAAACATGCTTTGTCGGGGATAGGCATAGCGGTGTGCGTGCTGATGACGTCATCTATTTACAAGCTTCTAAAATCCGGAGTAAAGGATAAAATCACATTTCTTATATTTATAGCGGGATTCGTTTTGGCATACTTTACCTCAATTTCCACCATTTTGCTGGTGACGGGCTTTGCATTGCTTGGAATAATTATTAATTCCGTAAAAAATATGAAGAGGGTGGACAAAGACGATGAATAAGCTTTTTATATTGATTATGGAATTTTTTAAAACGGGTCTGTTTGCGGTCGGAGGAGGTCTTGCCACGATTCCGTTTTTAGAGGAGATTTCTTTAAAATATCATTGGTACGGCATTTCCGATTTGACCACAATGATAGCCATATCGGAAAGCACACCGGGACCTATGGGAGTAAATATGGCTACCTATGCCGGTTATTCAACTTTCGGAATTTTTGGAGGAGCGGTCGCCACTTTATCACTTGTTGCCCCCAGTATAATTATAATTATATCGGTTGCCAAGATTTTGGATAAGTTTAAGCAGTCAAAAATAGTGGAATGGATTTTTTATTCAATAAGACCTGCCGTTGTGGGCTTTGTCCTATCCGCCTGTATGGGAATCTTTACGAGTTCATTGTTAAGGATTGACATATTTTCAAAAAGTAAAAATGTATCGGATTTATTCAATTATATAAATATTTTGATTTTTGCGGCGGTTTTTGCACTTTATAAAAGATTTAAAATAAATCCTATATTAGTAATAGCGGGCGGTGCGGTTGTCGGAATTGTTTTGAAGCTGTAAAAGAGGTATTAGATGGATAAATTAATATATGTCGCCGATGATGAGAAAGATATAAGAGATCTGATAGAATCTTTTTTAAAAGAAGAGGGTTTTGATGTAAAAACCTTTGAGAACGGAGACCTGCTTTTAGCGGAATTTGAAAAAAATCCTGCCGATCTTGTGATATTGGATATTATGATGCCGGGCACTGACGGTTTTTCCGTTTGTTCAAGTATCAGAAAAAGGAACGATGTTCCCATAATTTTGCTGACGGCAAGGGGGAGCGATGCGGATTATATTACAGGCTTTACCATGGGGTGTGACGACTATTTTACAAAGCCGTTTTCTCCTGTGAAGCTGACTATGAGAGTAAAGGCTGTATTTAATAGACTGAATATTGAAAAAACTCAAAAAAAGAGTGATGCTCTCGTATGTGGAGATGTAACGATAAATCCTTTATCTATGGTAGTAAAATGTAGAGATAGTGAGATAAAACTCACGAACACGGAGTTTTCTCTGCTTGCATATATGATTGAAAATCAGGGTAAAGCCATTTCAAGGGAGGAGATGCTTAAAAATGTGTGGGGATATGAAAGTGAGGTTGAAACAAGGGTAACGGATGATACAATCAAAAGGCTGAGGAGGAAGCTTAATAATTTTGACAGCAACGTAAATATAGAAACCATTTGGGGATTCGGTTTCAAGATAGGTGCAAATGATGAGGAGTAAAAAGAGTCAGTTAAAGCTTGCATTACTGCTGTCACCTGTCCTTATAATACTGTTTTCCTGTATGGTGATTATTTTGGCATTTAACGTGGCTGTTCATAGTTATATAGAAAGACTCACTTCTAATGAAATAGAGTATGAATTTGATATTTTGGATTTATATTATGGAGAGAGTAAAACTGACGATAAACAGAATAAAGCTGATAAGGATAATAAATCAAAGGATTATATTTTCAAGAAAGAAACGGATTTTTTCATAAATGTATATTATTCCATATTGGATACGGATTATTCAGAGGTTCTGCCTATTGATTCGCCTATGTATTCCGAAAAAGAGGCTGAGATGTCGAAAATAATTTCTACCTATTTCAAAAGCCATCGGGACAGTATAAAAGAGGGCAAACCTATTCTTATAAAAAACAGTGAAACCAACCTTTATCTGAAATATAGACCGTATAAGACATACGATGGGAAAAACATTATTTTGGTTGCCTATGCCGATGTGACTTTTGCACTTAAATATACGGACAGCCTGCATCATATACTTATTCTTTTGATGGGATTTTCCGCTTTTGCGGTAATTTTAATTATCTTGGTAATAAATAAAAAAATTGATAATTCTTTTAATAAATTGAAAGATTATATATTAAGTATAGGCAGAAGAGAGGAGCTGACAGGGACGCAAGAGCTTGATTACAGCGAATTTTGTGAAGTTTTAAGCTCCGTAAAAGAGATGTCAAATATGATAGACAGGGCAAATGACAGTCAAAAACAGTTCTTTCAAAACGCCTCACACGAGCTTAGAACTCCGCTTATGTCGATACAGGGTTATGCCGAAGGAATTGCGGGAGGAGTCTATAAGTATAATAAAAAGGCGGCGGAGGTTATAGTGAAGCAGAGTAAAAGAATGACAAGCTTGGTTGACGAACTTTTATTGCTGTCAAAAATGGACACAAACGCACAATTGAATATAGAAAAATTGGATTTAAAAGAGCTTTTATATGATTGCACTTGGAGAATAAAGGCTGATTGTGATAAAAAAGGTATAATGATAGAGCATCAGATGGATAAAGAATCTCTGTTTATAATGGCTGATGAGGAAAAATTGGACAGGGCGTTGAGCAATATATTAACCAATGCCGTAAGGTATGCGAGGTCTAAAATAACTGTTGTGTGCAAAAAAGAAGCGGATGCTTTTAGAATTGAAATTTCAAATGACGGAAAACCTGTTTTAAAGAAAGATTTGCCGTATATTTTTGACAGATTTTATAAGGGAGAGGGAGGAAATTTCGGAATCGGACTTGCTATTGTCTATGAAATAATAAAACAGCATAACGGAAGCATAGATGTGAGATCCGATGATTGCGGAACATGTTTTATTATAATATTATCTGATAATTTGTAATATCACGGCTTTAAATTCGTGTTTTTATTTTATGATTTTATATGATTTATGAAAGGTTGACAAGAGTTTCACAAAAAAAGTTATATTTTTGTGAAACCTTTGTCAATATTCAATAAAAAATCAGCAATTAAAAGAAAATTTTTAAAAAAATTTGTATATTTGATATAAAAGCTATTGCTTTTTAATAAAACTTGTACTAATATAGCTTTATTAATATTTGGGTTAGCCTGTGCAATGTTTCTTAGCTAATCCGTACATTTTATTTTAAAGAGGAGGATTTAAAGTAATGGAAACTTGGGCGATTCTTGTGCCTATCTGTGCCTTGATTGCACTGATATTTGCATTCGGACTGGCTAAATGGATTGGGAACGTGGATTGCGGTACTGATAGAATGAAAGAGATATCAGGCTATATTCACGAGGGCGCAATGACGTTTTTGGGCAGAGAGTACAAGACAATGGTTATTGTTGTCGGAGTTCTTTTTGTGCTTATCGGTTTTTTATTAAACAGTTGGATTACAGCCATACTTTATATTGTAGGAGCGCTTTTATCTGTTCTTGCGGGATATTTCGGTATGTCTGTAGCTACCAAGGGAAATGTCAGAACGGCTAATGCGGCCAAGGAGTCGGGTATGGTCAAGGCGTTATCGGTGGCATTCAGATCCGGTGCGGTTATGGGTCTTTGCGTTACGGGACTCGGCTTATTCGGACTCGGTGTTATATTTGTGATTATGGGGGTTGACAGTGCTTCAGTGGTTACAGGCTTCGGACTCGGGGCTTCATCTATGGCACTTTTCGGTCGTGTCGGAGGAGGTATTTATACAAAGGCGGCTGATGTGGGAGCCGATCTTGTAGGCAAGGTGGAAGCCGGTATTCCGGAGGACGATCCGAGAAATCCCGCCGTTATAGCCGATAACGTAGGCGATAACGTAGGTGATGTGGCAGGTATGGGTTCAGATTTGTTCGAGTCTTATGTGGGTTCCATCATTTCCGCAATCACACTTGCGGTGATTATTCCTAAAATTACTCCACAGGTTGGAGCGGCATTTGATCTTGACCCTTTAAAAGGTTCAATTTTTCCGCTGTTGCTATCCGCAATAGGTATAATAGCGTCAATTATCGGTATAATGTTCGTTAGGGGTAAGGAGGGAGGAAATCCCGCCGCCGCACTTAATTTGGGAACATATGTATCGGGTATTATAGTAATTATAGCATCCTTTGTTTTAAGCAAGTATTTATTGAACACAATCAACCCTGCAATAGCCATTATAGCAGGACTTGCCGTGGGTATAGCCATAGGAAAGATTACAGAGGTTTATACATCGGGTGATTACAGATATGTTAAAAAAATAGCCGAGCAGTCACAGACAGGAGCTGCCACCACCATTATTTCAGGCTTGGGCGTGGGTATGATGTCCACATTATGGCCCATTATCTTTGTGGCTATAGGTATTCTGATAGCCAATGCATTTGCGGGACTTTATGGAATAGCTTTGGCGGCTGTGGGAATGCTTTCAACCACGGCTATGACGGTTGCGGTAGATGCTTACGGACCGGTATCCGATAATGCCGGCGGTATTGCGGAGATGTGCGAGTTGCCTGAAAGTGTCAGAGAGATTACGGACAAGCTTGATGCGGTGGGAAATACCACTGCCGCTATCGGAAAGGGCTTTGCAATAGGGTCGGCTGCTCTCACGGCTTTGGCTTTATTTGCATCTTATTCACAGGTGGCAAATCTTAAAACTATAAGTCTTCTTAATCCTTTGGTAATAGTGGGTCTTTTTATAGGTGCGATGCTTCCTTTCCTGTTTTCCGCTATGACGATGAATTCAGTGGGAAGAGCCGCCAATGAGATGATTGAAGAGGTTAGAAGACAGTTCAGAGAGGACAAGGGCATAATGGAGGGAACTTCAAAGCCTGATTATGCCAAGTGTGTGGATATTTCCACAAAGGCTGCTTTAAAAGAGATGGTTGTTCCGGGACTTATGGCTATCATTGCACCTATTGTTATAGGTATTGTAATGGGAACGGAGGCTCTTGGAGGAATGCTTGCAGGCTCTTTGGCATCAGGTGTGCTTTTGGCTATTATGATGTCCAATGCCGGCGGTGCTTGGGACAATGCGAAGAAATATATAGAGGGCGGAAATTTCGGCGGAAAGGGTTCTGAACCGCATAAGGCTGCCGTAGTAGGTGATACCGTGGGTGATCCGTTCAAGGATACCTCAGGACCGTCCATAAATATTTTAATTAAGCTTATGACTATCGTAGCCGTTGTATTTGCACCTTTGTTTGTAAAAATAGGCGGACTGTTATAAGATTTAAGAGGATAGATTTTAATAAAGAGGTTTGTAAGAATCTCCCTTAACATAAAAATCGCTCGGACGTTTAAGTTCGGGCGATTTTTTGGTATATACTAATTATTATACGGCTTGTTTTTGATAAGATCTGAATATAAAAAATCAGATTATAAAAAGCTTTTTCCCTTATATGTAAATGCGTTTGTATAATGTGTGATTTTGTCATCAAGAATACCTATGACATCAAAACGAACCTGTTTTTTAAGAAATTGTTGATTGCGTAGGAGAAAATATGTTGCGGTATTTGAAATTTTGATTTGTTTGTTCAGAGTTACCGCTTCAATGGGAGCACCTTGTGCTTTCGTCTTTCTATATTTTACTTCTATGAATACAATGCAGTCGTCACGGGTTGCGATGATATCCACCTCTCCCGCCCTGTACCTGAAATTAAGCTCAAGTATTTCATAACCTCGGCTTATAAGAAAGTTTGCCGCAATCTGCTCCTTGCCTTTCCCTATAAGTCTTTTATTTATCAATATCATCGACCCTTTCAAGTGTAAAATTCCCAAATTTTTGTTTTCTGAAATCGTCTAATATCAGTTTTGACGCAAGCTCGACATTAGGCAGCCCTCCCTTCAGCAGACACCCCCTTTTTATGGCGATATCATTTAACAGATCAAGTGCGGGTTTTTCTTCATTCACATCGTATCTTGCCGACAGGCTGCCCTGATAGGAATTTTGAAGCAGCACAATTAAGTGGTATGCAAGGTCTGATATATCCATTATATCGTCCTTTATAGAACCTATAAAAGCAAGATTTCTTGCAACTGTTTCATTTTCAAACCTGTGCCAAAGTATTCCGGGAGTATCCAGCAGCTCTATGTTTTTATTTAACCTTATCCATTGTTTTGACTTTGTGACACCCGGCTTATTTCCGGTCTTGGTCGCCGCCTTATTGCTGACGGAGTTTATAAGTGTGGACTTGCCGACATTGGGGATTCCCACCACCATTGCTCTTATAGTGGTGTTTTTTATTCCCTTTCTTAAGTTTCGGGCGATTTTATCTTCGCATATATCGGTTATTTTTTTATATATCTGTTTTGTATAAAGATTGTTTTTTGTTGAGTTGACAGCCATTGCGGGAATTTTTTCAGAATTAAAATATTCAATCCATTTATCCGTTTCCTCTTTAGATGCAAGGTCTGACTTATTTAATAAGATCAGCCTTTTTTTATTTCCGATAAGAGAGGCTATCAGAGGGTTTGACGATGATATGGGAATCCTTGCATCGAGCAGCTCTATCACAATATCGACCATCTTTATATCTGCTGAAATTTCAGCCTTGGTTTTAGCCATATGTCCGGGAAACCATTGAATCTGTTTCATTTTTTCCTCCTTATCTTATAAAACCTCTGTCACTTGCAGGCTCTATTATGAACCATGCGGAGCCTATCATATATGAACGCTTTACCATACTTATATCGGGATTTCTGCTGTCCTGCATAATTTCTCTATTGTCGGACAACACAAAATATTCATCTGAATCCAATGTTATTTCGTCCTTTGCCGTTCCGGCATCATTTATTTTTGAAAAATTATCAAACGACTTTTTGTTATTCACATATAAAAATCCGTCTTTAATTTTTACCTTATCGCCGGGTGTGGCTACTATTCGTTTTATTTCAATATTAGACAGAGGGTTTCCCGAGGGCTTGAATGCTATCAGTGTTCCTGATTTCGGCGGCAAAATAATATTTTCAAGCCTGTTTATAAGAACAAAATGTCCGTTTGAAACGGTGGGCTCCATTGAGTTCCCCGAAACCTTTACTTTCATACCGAAAAAATATACGGTAACGAATGATAAAAACAGGACGATAAGTATTTTTAAAATCCAAATAATAGTATATTTTAATATCTGTATCCTTTTATTGTGCAGTTGCTTTCTGTAGATATCATTGTATATTTTCATATTTCACCATTCTTTTTAAAAAAATAAGAACAGCTTAAGCTGCCCTTATAATTATTAGCTTATTATTTGATAAGCTCTTTGACCTTAGCTTTTTTGCCTACACGACCTCTGAGGTAGTTAAGCTTGGCTCTTCTGACCTTACCCTGTCTTACGACCTCGATTTTTTCCACATTGGGTGAATTTAAGGGCCAAGTCTTTTCAACACCGATACCGTTGGCAAGCTTTCTTACGGTGAAGTTTTCTCTGATTCCCCCACCCTGTCTTTTCAGGACTATGCCTTCAAATACCTGTATTCTTGAACGTTCACCCTCTTTAATCTTAGAGTATACTTTAATCGTATCTCCGACTTTAAATGGCGTAAGTTCCTTTTTTAATTGTTCTTTTTCGATTGAATCGATAATTGGATTAATCATTGCGTGGACCTCCTAAAATATTCGACATTCATAGGACGATTTTTCTTAATATAAAATACTGCTCTCCTAGAGGACTGTCTGTTTCAACACAGCTTTATCATTTTATCATAGCTTTTATTAAAAATCAAGATAATTGTAGTTTTTAATTTATAATTAATAAAGTGAATATGACAACAGATCTGTTAAATCACGGGAATTGAAAATATTTATTTAATTAAGGAGAAGCTTATGTTAAAAAACAGAGTAAAAAAGTACACATTAAGACAATGCTTGGAGAAATATCTGAATTATCAGGAGAATGTCAAAAAGGTAAAAACTCATACCATACTCAGGAACAGGAGTGAATGTCGTATACTTGCCGCAATATTTGAGCCTGAGGGATATAATGCTTTTCCTTATCCTAAGGATTATCATATATATTATATAGAAGAAAAAATATCGGGGACGGGCAAGCCTATAAAAACCCAAAATCATTATTTACAGAGTCTAAAAACCGTACTTAAATTTGCTTATCAAAAGGAGATTATATCCACTCCGATACATCAAAAAATCACATATTTGCCGGAAACTGCAATCTATAAAAAAATTGAGGATAAATATTTGGAACAGATTGAGCTTAGAAGATTAATAAAATACTTTAGGGAACAAAATATATTACACAGCACAAAGATAGCTATAATAATAGAATTTATGGCACAAACGGGACTTAGATATGGAGAAATGCAGGCTTTGACGTTTTCAGATATAGATTTTAAAAAGCAAATCATAAGTGTTGAAAAAACATATAATGAAATAAGCAAAATATCAGGCACTCCTAAGACAAGATCGAGCAAGAGAAAAATAGCCTGTAATATAAGAACATTAATGCTTGTAAAAGAATATCAGTCAATCACCGGAAAATATGATAAAAGGGATAATATTTTTATTAATATTAACGGCGTGCCTATGCGAAATCAGGGATTTAACAGAAAGCTCTTAAAGGCTGCACGGGTTCTCGGAATAAACAAAACACTGACTTCGCATACACTTAGGCACACACATACAAGTCTGTTGTTTCAACAGGGGCTTTCCTTGGATATAATAGCAAGAAGACTGGGGCATGAATCCGAGGATATAACAAGACGGATTTATCTGCACATCACAAAAAAGCTGCAGGAGCACGATTTCAGGATATTTAGGAAGATGGATATATTATGAAGCATTTTGAAAACACATAGTGTAAAATTAACGTTAGATATTTTGAAATTATTAAAAAATATCAATGAT
>CAUUGW010000022.1:0-13535 GCA_963544785.1 uncultured Lachnospiraceae bacterium
ATTCAGCCAGATCGGATATAACATATTCTCCGGCATTTTCTATGTTTGTAGGAATACTCCATTTTTGTGTCAGCTCCCCCTTATTCGAGAACAGACCGATTTTTATTGATGTTCCGCCGACATCCACTCCAAATATCATAGCCGCTCCTTATTCTTATCCTCTTTTTCCTTGTTCCGCTTCATACCCTCTTCTATTTTTGCATACAGCTTTGCCGCCGCATTATATCCCATCTTTTTAAGTCTGTGGTTGGCGGCCGCCGATTCAACTATAATTGCAAGATTTCTGCCCGGTCTTATCGGAATAGAATGACAAACCACCTTTTTGCCTAAAAACTCCGTATATTTATCATCTTTTCCAAATCTGTCGTATTCTTTTAAAGAGTCCCATTCTTCTAAATTTATTACCAAATCTATACTTTGGCTCAGCTTTACACACTCCACTCCGAAAAGTGCCTTTACATCTATTATTCCGATACCTCTAAGTTCCATAAAATTTTGTGTCAGTTCAGGAGCTCTTCCGATAATCATATCTTCGCTTATTTTGCTTATTTCCACCACATCGTCAGCCACCAATCTATGCCCTCTTCTGATAAGCTCAAGTGCCGCCTCCGATTTTCCGATACCGCTTTCTCCTGTAATTAATATTCCCTCTCCGTAAACATCAACCAAGACACCGTGTATGGCTATACAGGGTGCAAACTTTTCATTAAGCCACCTGATTGTCTCCGACATGGTTTCTGATGTACGCCTGTCCGTGGTCAAAACCGGTATGTCGTTTTTAGTTGCAAGCTTAAGCATAATTTCATCGGGCTCATTCCCTCCCGAATAAATAACACAGGGAATATCATAGGATAACAGTTTATCGTATCTTATTCTTCTTTCAGACTCTTCAATACCCAATATGTAGCTCTGCTCCACATTACCTATTATCTGCACCCTCTCATATTCAAAATACTCAAAATAACCGTGCAGCTGTATCGCCGGTCTGTTAATCTCAGGAGTTCTTATCTCTTTTTTCAAAATATTCACATCATTTTTCAGAGCCAAATTAAGACTCTCAGCAAGCTCCTGAACATATACCTTAGAATTGTCCAAATTCATCTTTCACCACATCATATATCCTTTTTCGGCAAGGCGGAATACATCAAAATACCCGCCGCCACCGCAACATTAAGTGATTCCATTTCATCTCTCATAGGAATAAAAACCGTATTGTCACAGGCCTTAATCGTAGCCTCAGACAAGCCTCTTCCCTCATTTCCTACTATTATAGCGGTATTTTCTTTATAATCAAAGCCGTTATATGAATGCTTTGCATTAATAGCCGCTGCAATACAGGAAAATCCTCTGTCTTTAAGCTCATTTATAGTGGATAAAAGGTCCGGTACACATAAAATCGGCAATCTGTAAATACCGGACATTGATGCACTCACACATTTCGGATTATAGATATCCACGCATTTATTATCCGCTACCAACGCATCAAATCCCGCCGCCACCGCCGTCCTTATAATTGTACCCATATTGCCGGGGTCCTGAATATGCTCACATATTATAATCCTTTTGGTTTTCCGTGTATCAAAAAAACTCTCCCTGTCATAGGCTCTTTTATTCATCACGGCTGCAACACCCTGTGGAGTTTCCGTTCTGACAGTCCGATTAAATACCTCGTTTTTAAGCACATAAATAGGAATATCATAGAATTCTTTAAGGTTTTCAGCCTCTTTTGCCAAAAAATCCTCCGATACGTATATTTCTTTTACATCGGACTTATAAGCTTCTCTTAACGGCTTTTTGCCCTCTATCACATATACATTGTCATTTTGTCTGTATTTGGAGGACTCATAATATTTTCTGAGTAATTTTACTCTTTTATTATTAGATGACAGTTCTTCCATAAGCTCTCATATTTTAAAATTAAAAGTTCTAAGACACTCAGATAGACAGTGACCTGGTAATATCAAGCATATATTTCGGCAAATCTTTTTTCATGGACAGCGCCTCTTCTATGTCTATGTCTATGTAATCACCGTTTTTATAAGCCACCACTCTGTTACTCTTTCCGGCTACCAGCAAATCCACCGCCATACAGCCCATTATTGATGCCTGAACCCTGTCTTTACAGGTAGGGCTTCCTCCACGCTGCATATACCCCAAAATGGTGGCTCTTGTCTCTATTCCCGTAGCCGCCTCGATTCTCTTTGCCATTCCGTCACTGTTGCCTATTCCCTCGGCATTTATTATAAGATGGTGTCTTTTTCCACGCTCCTTGTTGGCTTTAATATGTGAAATTATCTTGGATTCATTATAATCATAAATTTCAGGCAATAATATATCCTCAGCTCCGTTTGCAATTCCGCACCAAAGAGCGATATATCCTGCAGAGCGTCCCATTACCTCAATAATGGAACAACGCTCATGCGAAGTGGAGGTGTCTCTTATTTTATCAATGGCTGACATTGCGGTATTTACGGCGGTGTCAAAGCCTATGGTATAATCGGTGCAGGCAACATCCATATCTATAGTTCCCGGTATCGCTATTGTTGCCACGCCGTTCCCGGCAAGCTTCTGTGCTCCGGCAAAAGAGCCGTCGCCCCCGATTACAACTACCCCGTCTATTCCCTCATTTTTACAGATTTCCGCAGCCTTTTTTTGCCCCTCTTCCGTCATATAATCCATGCTTCGGGCTGTATATAGTACCGTACCGCCCTTGCCTATCGTATCGGATACGGTCGATACCGTCATATCTATAAAGTCTTTTTCAAGCAATCCCTGATACCCTCTTCTTATGCCTATCATGGTCTTTCCTCGACTTATCGCTCTTCTTGCCACAGCCCTTATGGCGGCATTCATTCCCGGTGAATCTCCGCCGCTTGTAAGCACCCCTATTGTATTAATGTCATCCATGATATTACCTCCTGTTATTTGTTTTTATAATTGAATTATATATTCCGCCGTCGTATTTTTTGCAAAAACTGATATATTCCGAAATGATATTTTTTCGTACAGTGTCATCTTCTTTCTGCAAAGGCTGTTCCTCCCCTCTATGTATCATACTTATATTTAGCTATTTTACAACCTTTTTGAAAAAATCGCAAGGGAAATAAATCCCTTTTTATACCCTTTTTTACCAAACTTTTTTATAATGAGTCTCAATATCCAAGTCTTTAAAACAGCTGTGCAGCTTCTTTAATAAAACATCTGAATCGGAATTAAATGTACGAGTTAAAATTTTCATTTTTCGCTCATCTGCAATAAAGGCAATCAGCTCATCAGTTCCGTCTATGCTGATACTTATTATTTCATCGAGCATTGCTTTTTTTTCAAAATATTTGCTCATAGTATCAAATCTCACAAAAACTCTCTTCGGAACTTTATTAAGCGACATAATTGAGCTGACTATTATCTTCGCCCTGTTTTCACCGCCCATGGACACCTTTCCTAAAACCAGCACCTTTTCATTATCATATATTAAATTATAGAATTTTTCAAATACATCGGAAAAAATAATCAGCTCCACCTCTCCCGACATATCCTCCAGTGTGGCAAACGCCATATTTCTGCCGTTCTTATCTATGTGCGGCTTGGTGTTTTTTATTATTCCTCCTACCACCACTTTTTGACTGTTCTTTAACGGTGTTTCATTATTCTCATCATCCTCATTACCGGCAAAATCCATAGCAATATTGGTGGCATTTTTCTTTATGACAGCACTGTACTCATCTATTGGATGCCCCGATATGAACAGCCCGAGCACCTCTTTTTCAAAGCCGAGCAGCATATCCATATCAAATTCGTCAACAGTCTTTAGTCTTCCTACAGAATTGTCGGGTACATCTTTTTTTTCTAAAAGATCAAAAATACTTCCCTGCCCGGTGATTAAGTCGGAGCTGTTACTGTCAGCCTCGTCCATAAGCTCCTTAAACCCCACAATCATAGTTCGTCTGTTTACCTCAAGCTTATCAAATGCCCCCGCCTTAATAAGATTTTCAACAGCTCCTTTGCTTATAGAATTTTTTTTGTTCCTTAAGATAAAGTCGTAAAGGCTCTCGTATTCTCCGCCCGATACCCTCTCATTTTCTATGCGTCCCGCCACATGGGTTCCGATCCCCTTTATAGAATCAAGGGCATATACAATGGAATCGTTTTTCACCCTGAAGCCACAACCTGAAATATTTATATCGGGAGGGATTACCCTGATATTCATCTCTTTACAGGTATATAAATATCTTGTGAGCTTATCCACATCATTAAGCACCGTTGACAATTTGGCAGCCATAAATTCGGTCTTATAGTAATATTTTAAAAATGCACTCCTGTACGCAAGCAATGCATATGCCACGGAATGTGACTTGTTAAAAGCATAATTTGCAAACTCCATTATCTCATCGAAGATTATATTTGCCGTTTTTTCATTTATTCCGTTTTTTATACAGCCGCTTATACCCTCGCTTTCATTCCCATACACAAAGGTGTGCCGCTCTTTGTTCATCACGTCCACTTTTTTCTTGGACATAGCCCTGCGTAAAATATCACTCTTGCCAAGAGAATACCCCGCCAGTGTTTGGGCTATCTGCATTACCTGCTCCTGATAGACAATACAGCCGTAGGTCGGTTTTAATATTTCCTCCAGTTCTTTACAATGGTAGGTAATCTGCTCGTTATTGTTCTTAGCCGCACAATATTTAGGTATAAAATCCATAGGTCCCGGTCTGAACAAAGAAAGCCCTGCGACAATATCTTCAAAGCAGGTAGGCTTTAATTTCTGCATAAAGTCCCTCATGCCCTTGCTTTCCAACTGAAATATACCGTCCGTAGAGCCGCTTGCAATCATCTTATACACATTTTCATCATTAAAATCAATTTTTTCTATGTCTATTCCCGCCATCTTTCCTGTGTTGTGTATGACAGAGAGGGCTTTAAGCCCTAAAAAATCCATTTTAAGTAGACCCAACTCCTCCAATGTGGTCATAGTAAATTGTGTGACTATACTTGAGTCCGCCGCCCTTGCCAAAGGGATAAGTTCATCTGCACTCTCTTTACAAATAACCACTCCGGCGGCATGAATTGAGGTGTGCCTCGGCAAGCCCTCTATCCTTTTTGCCATTTCAATCACATCGGCTATTTTCCGGTCACTTTTTACTAAAAAAGACAGCTCTGTATTTGATTTTACCGCTTTTTCAATGGTAATATTTTTTTCCTGCGGAACCATCTTTGAAACACGGTCTATCTGAGCCTCGGAAAAATTCATTACCCTTGCCACATCTCTGATAGCCTGTCTCGGTGCCAATGTTCCGAAGGTGATTATCTGCACCACCCTGTCAGAACCGTATTTGCCTATCACATACTCTATAAGCTCACGTCTTCCGTAATCACATATGTCTATATCTATATCCGGCATAGACACCCTGTAAGGATTTAAAAACCTCTCAAACATCAGGTTGTATTTGAGCGGATCAATATCCGTGATATGAAGACAGTAGGATACGATAGAGCCTGCCGCACTTCCTCTCGGACCTATACTTATGTCGTTATCCTTGGCATATTTTATAAAATCCCGGACTATCAGAAAGTAGTCCACAAAGCCCATATTTTTAATGGTTGCAAGCTCAAAATCAAGGCGTTGTTCTATAAGCGGTGTAATATCCTCATATCTTTGTTTTAATCCCTTTTCACATAAATTTTTAAGGTAATCAAATGAGTCAATGCCGTCATTAAGCGGAAATTTCGGCAGCTTTCTTTCGTGAAATTTTATCTCCACATTACATCTGTCTGCTATCTTTTGTGTGTTCTCTACGGCTTTTTTTGCATAAGGAAAAAGTGAAAGCATTTCCTCTTCGCTGCGTAAATAATACTCTCCATCCTTATATTTTTCTCTGTTCTCGTCATCAAGCCTGTCCTTGTTTTTTATACAGAGCAATATCTCCTGAACCTTATAGTCCTCTTTTTCTATATAGTAAACATTGTTTGTAGCTACAAGCTCTATTCCCGTTTCCTTTGAGAGTGCCATCAGATTTTTTCCGAAAATATCCGCATATTCAAGGGCTGCCTTTTTGGCAAGCTCATAATCATTCCTCAATAAACATTGTTCTATTTCACCGTTTATCCCCGATGACAGAGCAATTATGCCCTTACTGTATTTTTTTAATATCGCCTTATCAACTACGGGATTATCGTGAAGACCGTTTATAAAACCGTTTGAAACGATTTTGACAAGGTTGGTATAACCCCGGTTATTTTCAGCCAATAATACCAAGGTATTATCCACATCAGGTTTTTCAGTATGGACATCTTTTCTCCCTAAGCGGATCTCACACCCAAGTATCGCCTTTATATCATTTACCGTTGCCTCTTTATAAAAATCTATAACGCCGTACATAACGCCGCTGTCCGTTATTGCGGCACTGTTCATACCCGAAGCCTTTATTTTCTGAATATATTCTTTTATCCTGACCGCTCCGCTAAGAAGCGAATACTCGGTATGTGCATGAAGGTGGACGAAAGACATAAAGATCCTTTCTTAAAATAAAATAATTCTATTTTGCTCTCTTGTTCTTTTCATAAATAATCCTGAGCCCTTTAAGTGTAAGATCGGCATCATACACATCAATACAATCTGTGCCCTCAAAAATAATTTTCCCGAGCCCTCCTGTGGCTATTACCTTTATATCGGGATTTTTCAGCTCCTCTTTCATCTTCCTGACTATGTATTCCACCTGTCCGATATAACCGTAGACAAGCCCCGCCTGCATACTGGAAACGGTGTTGCGTGCGAGTATGCTCGGCGGTTTTAATATCTCTATCTTGGGCAGCTTTGCCGCATCCTGCCAAAGGGCCCTTGCACTTATTTCTATTCCGGGAGATGTAAGACCCACCCCGAAATTGGCATCCTTTGTAATGTAATCATATGTTGTGGCGGTTCCGAAATCAATCACGATTGCCGGCCCTCCATAGATACTGTAGGCAGCCGCAAGATCCACTATTCTGTCCGACCCCACCTCTTTCGGGTTGTCTGAGATTATCTTAATTCCGGTCTTTGTTCATTAAAGAGTACATAATATCAGGAACAACGGAGCTTATTATTACGTCCTCTATCAGATGCTCATCAATTCCGGTATCCCTTAAAATATTTAAAAATAATATTCCGTACTCATCTGACGTCCTTTGACTTTGTGACACCAGTCTGAAGGTGGTCTTTAAAGTATCATTTTCAAATATCCCGCAGGTAATATGGGTGTTGCCTACATCGGTTACAAGTAACATTATTCAATCTCCTTTATTTTATCTTTATATATCAAATAGGTGTAAATCTTTTCAAGCAGCTCCCTATTTTCGTTTCTGATTTTATTAATTAAAAGACCCGATTCTATCTCATCATAATATATATCGCTGTCCAAAATATTCGTCTTAAAAACAAGCTCGTTATTATCCACTTCAAGACTTAAAGTACCGCCCGCTCTCTCTACAAAGGATATTAAAATATATTTTATTCTATCCTTTATCTCCTTGGGAAATACAGAATATTCCTGATTGAAATAATATTTTTTATTGTACTTGTCGGCACATGCCAACACAATATCAGTATCCATAAACTCCTCTAATATTAACCTCCCCTGAAACTATTTTATTGACCATATCATTATCCTTTACAAGCAGCTCTCCCGCTTTATTTATTCCAAGGCACAGCCCTGATTTTTCAATATTATTCTGAGTATAATATAAAATTTTATCCTTGTTTATAAGGTGGCTATTATACTCTTCAAAAAACATATCAAAGCTGCATGTCTTTAAAAAATCATCAAAAATCCTGCCTAAATTATCCTCCATACTTTCCTGAACATATTCTTTTGATAACGACAGACTCATTATCTGATTTATAGCTCCCGCATACGGCAAATTCGCTCTTTTTATATCCTCGGTATCCCAAGACACATTGATTCCTGTTCCTATTATCACATAATAATCCGCACCTCTTTGCACGAGCTCGGTTAAAATACCCGCTATCTTTTTACCGTTTAATAATATATCATTAGGCCATTTTATTTCAAGCTTAAAAGTCTTGTCTTTACCGTTTTCCAAGATTTCGTTCAAGGCTCTTATAATCCCCACTGCTGTAACAAGGGTTATTATCGGAAGATATTTTGGAGAAATGCTTATTTTATACAGATAAGAACAGTAAATATTTCCGTCATTTGAACTCTCCCAGATATGCTCTCCTCTTCCTCTGCCGGAGGTTTGCGTGTCCGCAATTATTAAAGTCGGCTCTACATCTTCTTTTTCAACAAGTCTTTTTGCATAATCATTTGTGGAGTCAATGCTTTTAAAAAATTCCCTCTTAAAATTCATTTTTGATACTATTTTTCCGCCTTTCCGATAAAATAGATAATGATTAATCCGGATAAAAATGCGATTATTCCGAATATTAACCGGTTTTGTTCAAAACTTTGCGGTAACAGTGTCTTAACTGACCCTATCATAAACCCGAACACCACCAGATATGTGCTGTCCTTATGGCTCTCAAAAAGCCTGTCAAGCAGCTTTGCGGTTAAAAATATCCCAGACAATGTGCCGATAAATAACGGCAACAGCTCTAAAAACCTGAAATTTTTTATCGCCGACAACACCGTATCATATAATCCGAGCATAAGCAGCATATGAGATGCACTTATCCCGGGCAATACCAAAGCCACGGCTATTATTAAGCCTGCCGATAATTGGAGCAAAATATAATTTATGCTCATCTCATTACTGATTCTGAAAATTCCGGTGGGCAAAAGTCCTATCAAAAAGACCGATAAAACTCCAAGCAATATGAAAAACAAAAACTTAATGTTAATGCTTGACTTATCTACCCTTATATTCCTGAATATTATAGGGACTCCTCCAAGTACCGCTCCCAAAAAAAAGCATCTCATAATAAAAGGATAACGGTTTAAAAGAAGCGACATAAGCCTTGCGAATAAGATAAGACCTGTCATTCCTCCTATTGAAACCTTTATTAAATAAGATATATTCTTTTTCGGCTCTTTAAAACAATTACTTACCCCCGATATCAGCTTGTCATAAATGCCGAGTATCATAGCCATGCTGCCGCCGCTGACCCCGGGAACGCTCATAGTTCCGCCGATTATAGCTCCTTTAAATATGGTTAGTATGTCTTCCTTATAATTCATTGCACTCTCTCCCGACTTATAGTTAAAACTATTATTTATAAATATAAGCGGTGCTTCTCCCTCCCTTTACTTTCTTTATGATCCCCTCTTCAAGCAGGCTGTTCAGGGTATGCTCAACGGTGGAATTGCTTATATCGGGGCAAAGGTTAAGAATATCCTTTTTTGTGATCTCAACAACGCTGTTTTTAATCACCGTCAGCACCTTTTCAGGTTTGGAAAGATTTTTATTACCGGACAGCTTAATTAAAACAAAAAATCTCTGATAGGCGATATTTAATACCTTAAAAACAAAGCATAAAAATTCATAATAGGGTTTATCCTCATAATTATCCCGCTCAAAATCCCCGTTTAATATGCCTGTAAATTCGTCAAGATTCTCACCTAAAATGCTTTCAAGACTGATGTATTTCCCTATGGTATACCCGCTTTTACACAGTAAAATAATAAAAATTGAAATACCGAGGGGCACCGTCGCCCTGTCATAAAAATTATTTTTTATGAAATCGAATATATAAACGGTGATAAGGATAAGGCTGTCAAACTCGCCTATCGCCATCTCCCTGTTAAACTCAAGGCACATTTCAAAAAGCTCGTATAATCTCTTGTCAGGTAAATTATTATCGGCAATAAGACTATTTAAAATGCAGTATCCCTTAGAGCGGTTGTCCTTATCAAAGAACTGTTCATATTCAAGCAGCTCAAAGCACAGCCTGTCGATAAATTCGGTGTTTATCCGAAACTTGTCATAATTATTCGTAGCCACTCCCAAAATATCACGATAGCCGCAGGCAAAGACCTCTTTTTTACTCAAAGGGTTCTTCCTTGAGGACAACAGCTCTTCGATAGTTTTAACCGCTATAAAACTGCCGAAAATATTGTTCATAGCTTCGATGCTCTGTATTTTAGCGGATAATTCAAAGCTTTTTAAAATCTCTGAAAAGTTGTCCTCATATGCTCTGTGTTCTCCCTTGTATTCATGCAAAATAGACAGCATATTATAAACATCGTTTTTTATAAGAACCTTGGCTTTTTTTTCATAATTTATAATACGCATAGCTATCCTTTCTTAAAATTATTTTCGTACACAATCACATATTATTTTTTAAGATAATGAATGTTAAAATGCACCTCGTTTTCCCTGTCAATCTCAAGCGTTGCAAAACTTGGTGTTCTGTTTTTCCCCCGAGGATAGGCAAGGCTTCCGGAATTTACAAGCCATATCCCCTGTATCCGCTCTATTATCGGAACGTGAGTGTGCCCGAAAAAAGCCATATCACAGCCAAGCTTAAGAGCCCTGTTCAATATTTTATCATAGGAAAAATAAACATTCATGGTGTGTCCGTGTGTAGCCAGAATTTTATAGTTTCCGAATCTTATAATCTCCTCATCGGGCAAATCCGACATATAATCATTGTTGCCACGCACTATATAAAGCCTGTTGTCGAATATACTGCGTAAATAATCCTCGTCCCCGCAGATGTCACCGGTATGAATCAGCAAATCTGCTGTTCTGTACATACTCACAACCTTTTCCATCTGATGATACAGCCCGTGAGAGTCGCTCATAATAACGGCTTTCATCTTTACCTGTTATCCTTAAATTCCTTTAGCAAAGACAGTTTTTTTAATGCCTTTGCTCTATGACTGATTTTATTTTTCAAATCCTCACTTAATTGAGCGGAAGTCATATCATATTCCCTTAAATAGAATATAGGGTCATAGCCGAAGCCGTTTTCTCCCAATATCTTATCGGAGATTTCACCATCCCATTCCGCTCTTACTATCCTTTCGGTGAAGTTGTCAAAAATCACGGCAAGAACACAGACAAATCTTGCGGATCTGTTCTCACTGCCCGTTGCATTTAATCGTTCAATCAGATTATTATTTTTTATATTATAGTCGGTATCCTCTCCCATATATCTTGCGGACAATATTCCCGGTTCATTGTCAAGTGCCTCTATTTCAAGCCCGGAATCATCGGCAATTACGATGTAATCCTTCAGCTTATCATAGACATTCCTTGCCTTAAGCATAGCATTATGCTCATAGCATACGCCGTCCTCCTCAACATCAAGCTTCACTCCCACATCCTTTAATGAATAAATTTCAAAGCGGTCTTTATCAAAACATTCATCAAAAATGTTCCTTAATTCTTTTATTTTCCCCTCATTATTTGTAGCAAACACTATTTTCTTCAAAGTTTTTCCTTATCCTTTCTTGGCGGTCTTTCACCCAAATACATATAATAATAGCTTTTAATCATACCGTTGTATATTTTTCTGTTCTTGTCAGACTGCCCTAAAAATTTCTGTGCATCTTCAAATGATGTGATTATATAATAACTAAAATCCTTTAATTCTGCAAACTTTATTTTTATTTCTTTATAAAGGCTCATCACCTCATCTTTTTCCAAAAGCCTCTCTCCATAAGGAGGATTGGTAATTACAACACCGTATCTCTTATTTGAACTTAAGTCGCTTAAGGCTCGCCTTTGCAGGTGTATCATATGAGCAACTCCTGCCCTTTCGGCATTTTGCATGGCGGCTGAAACGGCATCGGAGTCTATATCAAAGCCCTGTATATCAAGCTTAATATCTCTTATGCAGTTATCCCGTGCCTCGGTTTTGGCATCGTTTAAATCCTTTTTTTCGACAATATTGTCCCAAGCACAGAAAGCAAAATCCCTGTTCATACCCGGTGCAATGTCTGCCGCCATCATAGCCGCTTCTATAGGAAAGGTGCCGCTTCCGCAAAACGGATCTATCAGCAACCTGTCCTTATTCCACACGGATAAAGAAATTAAAGCGGCTGCCAAGGTTTCGCTTATCGGAGCTTTAGCTCCGAGTCTCCTATACCCCCTTTTATGCAGCGACACCCCCGATGTGTCAAGATAAAGGCCTACCTTATCTTTCATAAGGCTCACCCTTAGAGGATAGTTGGCACCGGTTTCAGGAAAATGTGTAACGGAATACTTGAGCTTAAGCTTATCCACAATCGCCTTTTTTATAATCCTTTGTATATCGGAGGGGCTGAACAGCCTGCTGTTTACGGTGGCGACCTTTACCACGTTAAATTTGGCATCAAATGGCAAATATCTGTCCCATTCCACCTTTTTTACATTTTCAAACAGCTCGTCATAAGTCTTGGCGGTAAATTCTGCAATGTTTATCAAAACCCTCTCTGCGGTTCTGAGGAACACGTTGGCATAGGCTATCCCCTGAGAATCCGCCTCAAAGCTTACCCGCCCGTTATCCACACTTGTAATCTCATAACCCAAGTTTATAATCTCTCTTTTTAACACAGCCTCAATCCCGAAATGACAGGTCGCCGTCAAAATATATCTCTCTTTTTTCATAATTTTCTCTTTTCTTGTCTTCTTTTGTTGAAATTGTAAATTATATGCAATAATTTAAAAGTTTTTTATTGAATTTGTATGATTTTTATGGCTTGATTTTTTTGACTTGTTGTAATATAATAAATCTATGATGTACACAGTTACATCAACCCCTTATTAATTATTTTATACTCCCCTGAAAGCTTGGTGATAGCTCCCCTATCTCCAAGCTTTCACCCTTTTAAACAAAAAAACAGCTGCCCATCTGCTAAACAGCTGTTTTTTTAGCTACCTGCTATTATATTTTGCTATGGCACGATTTATTCTGTCCACAGGCTCCATTAACGGACTTATTGATTCATCATGATTCAACGTATCAATAAGCAATGCGATATATTTACTCATATCACAGCTTACATAATAAGGTCTTTTCAGTAATTCGGGAGTTTGATAAATAAGATTGGTGGTCAATACATCTGTGATATAACCCTTTTCATACGCTTCATCAAACTTTTCAAGCCCGTTTGTAAACAAGCCGAATGTTGTACATACAAAGATTCTCTTCGCCTCTCTTTTCTTAAGCTCCGTAGCCACCTCCAATATGCTGTCTCCCGATGAAATCATATCATCTATTATAAGCAAATCCTTGCCCTGAACGTTTGAGCCTAAAAACTCATGTGCCACTATAGGGTTTCTGCCGTCCACTATCCTTGTATAATCTCTTCTCTTATAGAACATACCCATATCCAAGCCTAAAATATTGGCAAGATACACGGCTCTTCCCATACCGCCCTCATCAGGGCTTATTACCATCATATGGTCAGAATCTATCTGTAAATCAGGCACCTTTCTTAAAAGCCCCTTTATAAACTGATAGCTCGGACTTACAGTTTCAAAACCGCTTAAAGGAATGGAATTCTGCACTCTTGGGTCGTGGGCGTCAAATGTAATAATATCACTTACACCCATATTTATAAGCTCGTGCAATGCCAAAGAACAATCAAGTGACTCTCTTCCGCTTCTTCTAT
>CAUUGW010000023.1:0-12913 GCA_963544785.1 uncultured Lachnospiraceae bacterium
ATCAAACTAAATACCAAAAAATGAAAATTATATCAAAATAGGTATTGACTGTATCAATTTTTATATAAGATTGATTAATTTTTAAAATTATGATATATAATTAATTTACATAAATGTTAGTTCAAACTAACTTTATAATAATACTTATATAACATTTATTGTTTTTTAAAAATTTTTAAGAAAGGAGAGAGGGGAACAAGGGTAAAGCAATAGAAATATTGCGACACAAAGACCTGAGCCTAAGTCTTGGAAGCAAGATACGGTCGTCAGTCTGCGATTTCACCCCTAAAGAGAAATCGCGTATGAAATTATTATTAAACAAATCCATGAAAAAGCTACAGGCTGTTATGCTGATGTTTGCATTAGTCATCGGAAATATTTCCGGGTCTGTAGTCACGAAAGCGGAAACTGCAAGGTTTAAGGAAGGAGGATATGTTCACAGCCTTGCAAGAAACGGAATGGTAAATGTAGACTTCGTGAATGAAAAAGGAACGAAGCTGCGTGATACCGTGCCAGTACAAAAAGGAAACAGTGTACCAAAGCCTGCTGAAATGAAATATAAGGTGACAAAATGGTATGTCAAGGGTGACAGCAGCCAAACAGCCTATGATTTCGGTCAGCCGGTCAATTCTTCTATGACTTTGGTGGCTATTTATGGAGGGGAAAATTCGGCACCCGGGCAGTATGAAACAGGGAAAAAGACACCAAGATTAAATTTTTACAATGTTGACTATAATAATTTTAAAAAATCTTTGACGCTTGGTTATCAGGTTTATACCGGAGTGTATTTGGATGATTATTTTAATAATCTTCATATTTATAAGCTTACAAGAGTATTGGATTCTCAAGGACATCCCGTGGTGGATTCACAAGGAAAGCCGGTGTATACAAAACCGGACTCGAATTCCGAGATTCCTTTTACTGATAAACCTGATTATTTAGCCGGACAAAGCATGCAGAATTTTTGGATAAAATATGCTGATTTTATATCAATATATAAGTATGAAAACTTTGACAGAAATACTGCCTATGATTTTGCATTTCTTATGCAGGCTCCTCCGAACTACAAAACAGTTCTTATAACTGTACAGAAAGCAAAAGGAGAAAGAAAGCTGAAATTTACGGAATACTTTGATGAGGGATATAAATATCAGACACAATATAACGTAAATTTCGTAGATGAAAACAATCAGTCAATTGCCGAAACACAGAAGGTGGTTGCAACCGATAAGGTAAAAGACCCTCAGGTAAATGAAATCAGCTATTGGTATATAAAAGAAGATTCATCAAAGACTCCTTATGATTTCAGCAAAAAAGTAACAGGGCCTTTGAATTTGGTCGGAGTGAAAGAAAATAAGATAGCAACGGTAACATTTACATTTGAAAGTGCAGGAACTGAAAATCTTCCCCAAGAGGTCGTACAATTAACGCCTGGTGACGAACAGATTCCATACGGAACCAAAAACTATATTCCTAATCCGCCTGCTAAAACTGAAGTTAAAGTAAATGGCGATACTTGGAAATTTATCAGGTGGAAACCTGCCAAGATTGATGAAGTAGAGAATGATTCGCATATCACGGGAATATGGGAGTGTAAGCACGCAGACGTAAAAATCACCTTTACGGCTGAAAGCGATACTGCCGATATGCAGGATTTACCTGATGGCGTTTTTGATGTAATGCCTAAGGATAAAAAAGATTTGCTCTACGGCAGTAATTTCCCGATACCGAATCCTGAACAAACGACAGTTATTGACCGGGGAAATAACGGTGTTTGGCTGTTTAAGGGATGGACTGTAGGCAACCAATCAGTAACCGAACTTAAAAATGTAACCAAGGATACAGAGGTTGTCGGACACTGGGAGTTTAAGAAAAATCCTGCCGTTACATTTAAATTTACAAATGACAACAATGATAAGTACGGAAAATCTTATCCTGCATATGTAGAGGGATACAAACCGCAAAACGGCACAACAAGTTACGGCAAGGATTACACCATACCCGCTCCGTCAAATACAAAAGCAGATGTAAAAGGCGGTGTATGGGAGTTTACAGGTTGGAAAGTAAACAACCAAACAACAAGTAAAATTGATAAAATCACTGCTGATACCGAGATTGTAGGACATTGGAAATTTGCACAAAAAAATGATATAAAAATCAACTTTAAATACATACCTCAAACAGGAACAACACAGGTATTTCCGGACAGTATAAAGAATTCAGTCCCTGAAAGCGTATATATTGAATATGCCGATAATTACAAGCCTAAAAAGCCTGATGTAACAGAAGTGGTAGTAGAAGGCGGTGTATGGAAATTTGATAAATGGAATCCTACCGAAGAAGATAAGATAACCGAGGAATTTACATTTAACGGAACATGGAAATTTGAACCTAAAAATCCTGTTAAAGTAAGCTTTGAGTTTACAAGCGATACGTCAGGCAAGGGTATTCCTGAGTCGGTAGATAAGCTTAAGCCGCAGTCTACTGACGTTAAATTCGGTACAAAGTACGAGCCGCAAGGGTTTAACGATGTCATAGTAAAAGGCGGAATCTGGCATTTCAAAGGCTGGGATCCTAAGAGCATAGCACAGGTAACGGACGATAATACTAAATTTACCGGACACTGGGAGTTTATAGCAAAGGCTGATTTAAAAATTAATCTGAAGTTTGAAAGTCAAAACCCCGACGAGAGCTTGCCGGAGGCTGTAACACAGCTTCTCACAACTAACAGTGATTCAGTAAAGTACGGAGATGATTATAACCCAAATAAGCATAATCCCACTAAAAACGATGTCATAGTAAAAGGCGGAATTTGGCATTTTAAGGGTTGGACACCTGCAGAGGCGAGGCAGGTGACAGAAGAGAAAACCTTTGTAGGCAAATGGGCACTTGAGAAAAAAGAGCCGGTTAAAATAGACTTTAAGTTTGTACCTGATTCTAATAAAGAACTGCCTGAGGAAGTACTTAAGCAGCATCCGGGCGATAAAACCGCTCCTTTCGGCACAACTTATAAAGCACCCAAGCTTGACAAGGAAACGATAGTAACCGGTGACGGTGAGGTATGGGAATTTAAAGGCTGGGATAAGAATGAGCTTGAATTAATCGAGGACAGTGTTACATTCACCGGCACATGGAGCTTTAAAGGATTAAATTACATCGTAGAGTATTACAACGAAGACTCTACACAGCCGCTTGCTTCCGTATCGGCACGGACAGATGCTGAATACAAGGTGGATTTAAAAAATATAGACAAGAATAAAGAACTTGATAGAAAGCATAAATTCAGCAAAATAACTTATAAAGGCAGTGAGAAACAGTCAACAGATGTTATTACACTTGATAAGTCTGACAAGACAATCAAGGTATATTACAAAAATAATGTGACCAAGCTTAATATTACAAAAGAATGGAAAGACATTGACAAAAGCAAGGAACGTATTCCTGATGAAGTAAGGGTGGATATTTTCAGACATCCTATATCTAATAAGCAGAATATAGAAAGAGTGTTCCAAAATGCGACTGTGATTAAAGCTGAAAAGAACTGGACGGTAGATCTTGAGGTGGAGATTCAGCCACAGGATTTGAATAACGAGGATTACACTTATGTGGTAACTGAACAACCCCTACAGGGCTTCATGCCTGAATATGAAAAGAGCGGAAACAGCAATGTTGTGGCGGTCAAAGATAATGACGGCAATTTGTCCGCTAAGGTGGTCAACATATCGGACAGCAGCTCATACATTGACTTAACGATAGTTAAGACGGATAATGCCGATGCAAAGCTTTCAGGTGCGGTATTTACAGTAACACCGGGGGCTGTAAGTAAAGATGCCGACGGAAATGTGATAGAATTTATTGCAAATTCCGGCTATGTACGTGAAATTACAACCGATGCAAAGGGCGAGGCGACATTCAGACTGCTTAACGGAACATACAAAATAACTGAAGTAAAAGCTCCAAGCGGGTACATAGCGGATGCCGACGACTATTATGTAGAGGTTGAAAACACACAGGGAACTTTATCCGCAAAACTGATAGGAGGGGTTTCAGATAAATTCACACAGATGAAAGATGACTCAGGAAAGCTTTTACCCGCTTATCAGCTTAAGATAGTTAATGAGAAAATCAAAAACAACACCGTTTACAAAACAGATCAGAACGGCAAAGCGGTAGATGGTGCAAAATTTGATTTGTACAAAAAAATGTCGGATACTGACAAGTATATGATGAATATAGAGGTTGACAACAGCCTAATCGGTGTGGAACAGTTTAGTATTACGGCACAGCTTTATGAATCACCCGATGCAAATACAGAGGCAAATACCGACGATGATACTCAAAAAATAGATGAAAAAATATTGTCTGACACCGAACAGGAGAATATCTTTGATAATCTGAGTGCAGACAGACAATATAAGGTGAAGTTTACCTTTGATGGAAGATTTAAAGGAGAGGTACACTATGATGCTCTCACAAATACCGTTATAATTCGTTTGATGCCGAAAAATGCTGTAGGAAGCGTGGATAATAACGGCTCATCACAAGAACCTGAAATTAACGGAAACAATGCAAGCCATGAAACACCGCAGGGCAATGTTGCGGGAATCGTTACAGATAATGAAACACAGCCTGCACAAAGCGGAGAAACAACACGGACGCCTGCCGATGCACAGGATACAGCTGTAACTGATATAACCTCAAGTGCTGAACAAACGCCTGATAACAATGCAGAGATGGTGATACAGGCTCTTGCACCTAACGGCAATGCAGCTACTGAAAGCGTTGCAAGTGAAGCAATAAGTTTACAGACGGCGGCACAGCAACCGGGATTTGTAAAAATCAAATCCGGCATTGTAAGCGGAGCAAACGGAGAAATCAGCTTAGGGTCTCTTGAAGAGGGTGAATATTATTTACAGGAAACCGAAGTTTCTCAAAAAACGGGCGGTCATTATGATATGCCGAGCGGCGTGTTTAATTTTATGGTTATGGGAGACGGTGAGATAGTTTTACCTTTGGGAAGTACCATTGTAGAAGAGAATACCCCTACGGGAGTGTCTTATCGTATTATCAACCAATGGATACCAGATCCTCTGCCCGATAACACTCCGTCAGATTCGGTACCGCCGATTATTGAGCCTTATGCTCCGACACAGGAGGGCTCTACAAATACCGATACGAACGTGATTACTGATGACGATACTCCGTTATCAAGCGGTGATAATAAAGCTGAGGATATTGTTGAAGAAGAAGCTGTTATCATAGGAGAAGAAGATGCGGACGTTTCGGTGGAGGATACTTTGGATGAAGAGGATGTTCCTTTGGCAGCTCTTCCCAAGACCGGAGAAAAAGCGGCAGGTCACGGATATATTATCTATCTGTCCACTATATTGCTCGGCTCTATATTGATTTTGGCAAAAATAGCGGAGGGCTTAAAGAAGAGACGTTGATAAGCTTAAAGATTTGTACGAATTAAAAAAATTAAAATCATATAAAATTTCAAAAAAACCGTCGCAAGGGCATATGCTTTTGCGGCGGTTTTGCATTTAAGCTTAGAAAGCGATAGTGATAATTAGCTGTATTTGACTATACGAAAGCAAGCTTTCGTATAGTCAACACAAGCTAACTATCTTGTGAAAATTGACGAAAAAATAAGCATAAGGTATTGTAGAATTTGACGTTTTGGGTTATAATTATTGACATAATTTATCTATATAGCTCGCAAATAAAAAGAAAGGAAGTTCAATATGGTAGCTACTCAAATATTACAATCAGCTTTAGATGACCTGAAGTCAATTACCAAGGTGGATTTGTGTATAACAGGACTTGAGGGAAACATAGAGGCGGGGACCTTTGCATCTGATGAATTTGAAATTGATGATACTGAAATCAAGAACTTTGCACAGTCGGGGGCTGACAGTCAAGAAATAAAGGGTTATCATTTTTTTAAGGTTCTTGACGATTTGACTCCGGAATATATAATTATTGCAAGGGGAATAAACGAAGATGTTTATATGATAGGAAAGGTAGCGGTCAGCACAATACAGAACCTTGTAATTGCATATAAGGAACGCTTCAACAAGAATGACTATATACAAAATCTGCTGCTTGACAATCTTTTGTTGGTGGACATATATAACAGCGCCAAGAAGCTGTGTATTGAGATAGAGGCCAGAAGAGTTGTGTTTCTGATAGAAACCGGTACTGAAAAAGATACTGAGGCTTTAGAAACATTAAAAAATATCTATGCCGGATATGAGAATGATTTTATCAGTGCAATAGATGATCAGAATATTGTAATTGTAAAGGATTTAACGGAAAATGATTCAGGGGCACAGATGCAAAGCATAGCCCAGACATTGCTTGACACATTAAACAGCGAGGCTATGAGCAGGGTCAGAATATCCTACGGGTCTGTTGTCGGCAATATAAAAGATGTTTCAAAGTCCTTTAAGGAAGCCAAGATGGCTCTTGAGGTCGGAAAAATTTTCTATCAGGACAAGTCCGTTATTTCTTATAGCGAGCTTGGCATAGGTAGGCTTATTTATCAGCTGCCGGTTCCGCTTTGCAGAACGTTTTTGACTGAAATTTTCAGCGAAAGTCAGTTGGATGAGATAGATGAGGAAACCTTGGCTACAATCAATTCGTTTTTTGATAACAGCCTTAACATATCCGAGGCATCAAGGAAGCTGTTTGTACATAGAAATACTTTGGTATACAGGATTGAAAAGCTGTATAGAAGCACGGGACTTGATATCAGAATTTTCGAGGATGCCTTAATTTTTAAAATAGCTTTAATGGTAAAAGAATATTTAAAGCATAAGAGGACAGTGTATTAATGATTAAATTAGGTCAGGCTCAGAGCCTGAAAATAAACAGGATAGTAGAATTCGGGGCATATCTTGAGAGCATATCGGATAGCGTTCCTGAAGCGGATACGAATGATAAAAAAGAGTCGGTGTTGTTGCCGATAAAGCAGCTGCCGACATCCTCAAAGATTGGGGACATATTGGATGTTTTCGTGTATAGAGATTCTTCCGACAGGTTGATTTCAACTACAAATATTCCGGCAATATCTATAGGAGAGGTGGCTGTACTTAGGGTAAAGCAACTCACCAAAATAGGGGCATTTCTTGACTGGGGACTTGAAAAAGATTTGTTCCTGCCCTACAAACAGCAGACCTATAAGGTTAAGGAGGGGGATTTGATTCCCGTAAGCCTTTACATAGATAAGAGTGACAGACTGTGTGCTACAATGAAAATCTATCATTACCTTAAATCCGATAACGGCGGGTATAATTTAGACGATACGGTAGAGGGATTTATATATGAGATAAGTGACAAATTCGGAGCTTTTGTTGCGATAGATTATAAATACAGCGCTTTAATTCCGGCAAAGGAGATATATTCAAGCCTGAATGTGGGAGAGCTTATAAAGGCAAGAGTACAGGGGATAATGCCCGACGGAAGAATTACATTAAGTCTTCGTCAAAAATCCTATTTGCAGATAGATACGGACAGCAAAAAAATCTATGAAATGCTTGAAAAAAAAGGATTTTTACCCTATCATGACAAGAGCGATGCGAAGGACATAAAAGAAAAATTTGCGATGAGCAAAAATGAGTTTAAAAGAGCCTTGGGCAGGCTCTATAAAGAAAGAAAGATAATAATTAAAGAGGACGGTATTTACCTTGTATAAAAGAGCTGTTTTTTTATTCATTGTTTTTACTATATCTTTATTTTTACTTGGCTGCGGCAAAAATAAAACGGTTCAAACCGCCGACAGCTTTTTTGCTATGGATACGGTAATGACAATAGAAGCCAACGGAGAAAGATCCGAAGAGGCGGTAACAGAGATTAAAAAAATGATTTTTGATGTCGAAGCTATCCTGTCAAATAAGGATAAAAATAGCGAATTAAGCCTGCTTAATAAGAAAAAGAGGCTTAAAGTATCAGAAGACCTTATTGAGCTTGCGAAAGCATCGGTTGAATATGCAAATTTGACGGACGGTGCTTTGGATATAACCACCTATGAGGCGAGCAGGGCTTGGGGATTTTTAGACGGGAACTATAGGATACCGGATAGAGAGGAGCTTCAATCTCTTGTCAAAAATATAGATTACAGAAACATTAAAATAGATAAGGACACAATCACCTTGGGGGAAGATACATCTATATGGTTCGGTGCTGTGGCTAAGGGATATTGCAGTCAAAAGGCGGTTCAGATACTGAAAAAATATGAGATAAATTCGGCTATCGTAAATTTGGGAGGCAATGTGGTATGTGTAGGAAAACCCCTTGATGATTCGGGCTGGAACATAGGTATTGAGGACCCTGAAAATATCGGCTCGGCACTCGGTGTAATCAAGCTTAATGATGTGGCTGTGGTGAGTTCCGGAAATTACCAGAGGTTTTTTGAAAAAGATGGAAAAATATATCATCATATATTAGATCCGAAAACGGCGGCTCCCGCCGATGTGGACATAGATATGGTGACTATCGTTACCCCTGATGCCACACGTGCGGACTGTCTGTCCACGGCACTTTATGTGATGGGTATGGATAAGGCTATAGATTTTTACAACAGGAGCGGTAAGGATTTCGGACTTGTGATAGCCAAGGATAATGAGCTGTTTATAAGTTCAAATTTGAAAGACAAATTTACGCCGATCGGCTCTGTAGGTTATAGTTTTTTTGATTGACGGGAGTTGTTATGAATATTAAAAAAAGGTTTAGAGTCGTTGAATTATTGTTGATTCTTGCTACTTTAACTGATTGTACGATTTTTTTTGTATTGTTATTTAATACAACTGAATATTATCTGAATTTCAGCAAAAAGCTTCTCTTGATTGTTCCTGCCGTAATATTTTTGTTTCTTGTAGTTATATTTATTTTAGTGACCAATGTTGAAAGGGATATTAAACACCGAACGGAGCAGATACAGGACAATCTTGACAATATTATAAACGGAACCTATGAGGATATAGTACCGTATACCGGAAAGACGGATGATTGGCACGGCAGGCTTTGTTTTAAAGTGGAAGCCTTAAGAGATATGGTAGTAAGCGATAAGAAGCAAAAAGAAAAGGACGAGCAGTTTATCAAAATCTCAATCGCAAATATCTCGCATGATTTAAAAACGCCGCTGTCATCAATAAGGGGATATGCAGAAGGGTTGCTCGATAATGTGGCTGATACTGAGGAAAAACGGGCAAATTATACAAAAATGATAATAAACAAGGTAAACACGATTACCTCGCTGTTGTCGGAGTTGAGCTATTATTCTTCTATTGATACGGACGGGGTGTTGGACGTGATATTGCCTGTAAATGTAAAGGAATATTTTGATGATTGTGCGGATGAGATAAGTCAGGACTTAAATACGAGAAATATAGAGTTTATATATAAGAGCAGGGTTTCAAAGGACGCCGTATTTTGTGTGGATGCTGAAAAAATATCAAAGGCGGTAAAAAACATTATAGGCAATTCAATAAAGTTTGTAGATTACGAGACCGGAATTATCACTCTTAGGGTAGAGGAAATAGACGGATTTATTGTGACAACTATAAAGGATAACGGCTCCGGAATTGAAAAGGATAAGCTGCCGCATATTTTTGAAAGATATTTTAAGGCTGACTCTTCGAGGAACGGAGAAAGGAGCGGAAGCGGCATAGGATTGTCTATTGTGAAAAAAATAATAGAGGATCACGGCGGAGAAATTTTTGCCGACAGTGTAGAGGGACAGGGAACGCAAATAGGCTTTAAGCTTAGGAAGTATTCGGGAGATATTATGTGATGAAGAAAGTGTTGATTGTGGAGGACGACCCTAATATTGCCGGACTGCAAAAGGATTACTTGGAAAAATCAGGCTATGAGGTCGATGTTCGTTTTGACGGAGAATCGGGGTTTAATGCGGCTTTTGCAAAAGAATATGATATGATAATCTTAGATGTGATGTTGCCGAAGATGGACGGAGTGGCGGTTGTAGGAAAGATAAGGCAGATAAAAGATACTCCCATTATGATGATTTCCGCAAGAGACGGTGAGTACGACAAGATAGAGGCTTTATCTTCGGGAGCTGATGATTATATGACCAAGCCTTTCAGCTTTGCGGAGATGGCAGCAAGGGTCAAGGCGCAGATTTTAAAATATGACAGGCTGACCAATAAGACTTTTAATGATGTTATTAAGATTAAAAACGTCGTTATAGAAAAGGTGTCCAGAAGAGTGTATGTTAATGAAGAAGAAAAGTCGCTCACCAATATGGAGTTTGAACTTTTATTGTTTTTGGCGACCAATCCCAACAAAATATGGAACAAGAAAGAACTTTTTTCGATTGTCTGGGGTCTTGATTCTTTTGGAGATGTGTCAACGGTCACCGTACATATGAAAAAAATCAGAGAAAAGATTGACATAGGAGAAGAAAAACTGATTGAAACGATATGGGGTGTCGGTTATCGGCTAAATACATAGATGATTAAGACTTTTATTTATAGCAAAAATTATTAATTAAGGAGATTTGTTTGATGAGTGATAATAAAAATCAGGTGGAAGCTATTACCAATATGGAGGATGATTTTGCCAGATGGTACACCGATGTGGTATTAAAGGCGAATCTGATAGGCTATACCACGGTCAAGGGCTGCATGGCTATAAAGCCTTATGGCTATGCCATATGGGAAAATATAATGAATGAGCTGAATAAAAGGTTTAAAGCTACGGGGGTACAGAATGTTTCTATGCCCCTGTTTATTCCCGAGAGTTTATTACAAAAAGAAAAGGATCATGTGGAGGGCTTTGCTCCGGAGGTTGCATTTGTAACGCATGGAGGAGCTGAGGAGCTACAGGAGCGATTATGCGTTCGTCCCACCTCTGAAACGCTGTTTTGTGATTTTTATGCAAAGGATATAAGCTCATACAGGGATCTTCCAAGGCTCTATAATCAGTGGTGTTCGGTGGTTCGCTGGGAAAAGACCACAAGACCGTTTTTAAGATCAAGAGAGTTTTTGTGGCAGGAGGGTCATACCGCCCACGCAACGGCTGAGGAGGCTGTAGAGAGAACCTTAACAATGCTTAACGTATATGCGGAATTTTGCGAGGAGGTTTTGGCAATTCCTGTAATCAAGGGAGAAAAGACGGAAAAAGAGAAGTTTGCGGGGGCTGTTTCGACCTACACGATAGAAGCGATGATGCACGACGGAAAGGCATTACAGTCGGGCACCAGTCATTATTTCGGAGACGGATTTGCCAAGGCTTTTGATATCTTATTCACCGATAAGGATAATGTTCAAAAGAATGTCCATCAGACCTCTTGGGGAATGTCCACCAGAATAATAGGAGCTATCATTATGACACACGGGGATAACAGGGGGCTTAAATTGCCTCCCGAAATTGCTCCGATACAGGTGATGATAGTGCCGATAAGGCAGGAAAAGGAAGAGGTGAAAGAGGCTGTCGCTTCATTAAGAGAAAGGCTTGAAAAGATAGTAAGAGTCGATGTTGATTTTACGGACAAATCTCCGGGATATAAATACAGCGAGCAGGAGATGAGGGGAATCCCGATAAGGCTTGAAACGGGACCGAAGGATATTGAGAAAGGACAGGTTCTTCTTGTACGCAGGGATACGCAGGAAAAGACGGCGATACCGCTTTCAGAGGTGGAAACAAGGGTTGTTGATATCCTTAAGGACATTCAGGAAAATATGTATATTTCTGCAAAGAAAAATAGAGAAGAGCATACCTACAGTGCCGAAACCTATGACGAATTCAAGAAGCTGTTTGAGATGAATAATTGTTTCGTAAAAGCAAAATGGTGCGGCTCAAGAGATTGTGAAGAGAGGATAAAAGAGGAGCTGTCCGTCAGTTCAAGATGTATGCCGTTCGGTGCTCAGGAAGACATAAACGGAGAATGTATTTATTGTGGAAAAAAAGCAAAGCATATGGTTATCTTCGGAAAAGCCTATTAATAAGGATATAAGAATAGATTTGCCGTACGGTGTGAAAAAGATAATAGACGAGCTTGAAAGACGGGGCTTTGAAGCCTATGTTGTGGGAGGAGCGGTAAGGGACTGCCTTATGGGCAAGATTCCCAAGGATTTTGACATTGCCACAAGCGCCACGCCCGATAAGGTGAAGAAGATATTTAAGAACACCATAGATACGGGGCTTATTCACGGGACTGTTACCGTACGGCTTAATAAGAACAGCTATGAAGTGACCACCTATAGAATAGATGGAGAATATGAGGACAACAGGCACCCTAAAAATGTTGAGTTTACCGAAAATATAAAAAAAGACCTTGAAAGACGTGATTTTACAATAAATGCAATGGCATACAATGAAAGAACCGGAATACTTGACCTTTGCGACGGATTACGTGATTTTAATTTAGGAATAATACGGTGTGTCGGAGAGCCTGAAAAGCGTTTTGATGAGGATTCCTTAAGGGTAATCAGGGCAATAAGATTTGTGGCTAAGACGGGATTCAGACTGGATACCGCTACCGCTCTTGCGATTATAAAAAAAGCACCGTTGCTTAAAAATATCAGTGCTGAGCGGATCAGGGGCGAAATAAACGAGATTTTATTATCGGATATGCCTGAGGCGATTTTGCTTGCAACGGAGCTTGGAATCACAAAAATTGTTCTGCCGGAGGTGGATATGATGCTTAAGACCTGTCAGACTAATCGGAATCATTTCACGGACGTTTACAGCCACAGCCTGATAGCCTTAAAATATGTGCCGAAAGACCCTGTTTTAAGATGGGCTGTGCTTTTACATGATGTGGGCAAGCCTTTTACAAAGACTACGGATACCGAGGGCGTGGATCATTTTAAACTGCATGCCGAAAAAGGAGAAGAGACAGCAAAAAAAATTCTGTTAAGGCTCAAGTTTGACAATAATACCGTCAGGCGTG
>CAUUGW010000024.1:0-12782 GCA_963544785.1 uncultured Lachnospiraceae bacterium
TTATTTGTTGAGCTCTTGATTTACACAAAACCTTGTATTCTTCTATCAGTTTATCACTTTCTTTTTCTATTGAGCGCATATTTAACAGTATGCCGTTATTAAATTCCTTTTTATCAAACCTGTCCGATATGAGATTTTCGCAGATGCTTGCACTGCCTGCTATTCCATAGACCATTCTGTCTTCCGGAATTAGGGCTGTTTTATTTTCTCTAAGTTTTTTGTGAGATAAATTAAGTGTGTTTAAGCCTTTTAAGCTGACTGTGCCTGATTGCGGTGTTGATAAGTTGAATAGAATTTCTACAAGCTCTCTTTGACCGTTGCCCTCCACACCTGCAATTCCTAATATTTCTCCTGCCCTTAATGAAAAAGAAATATTATCAAGCATCTTCTTATTCCATTCATTTGTATATGTCAGATTTCTGACTTTAAGTATCACGTTTTTAGGCTTAGCGGGAGGTTTTTCAAGAGTAAGCTCAACATTTCTGCCTACCATCAGTCTTGAAATTTCTTTTTCCGATATATCGGCAGTTTCATAAATTCCTTGAGAAATACCGTCACGAAGTATGGTCAGCCTGTCTGTTAAAGTCTTTATTTCACGAAGCTTATGAGAAATAAATATAATGGTATATCCCTGTTCTTTAAGAGTTTTAAGTTCTTTAAACAATTCTTCGGTTTCTTGGGTGGTAAGGACAGCTGTAGGTTCGTCTAATATAAGTATCTTGGCACCGCGTACCAATGCTTTTAAAATCTCTACTTTTTGTTTCATTCCTACAGGGATATCAGCCACCTTTGCCTTAGGGTCAACAAATAAATTGTATTTTTTAGAATTTTCTTCGGTTATTTTAATTGCCGCCTCATAATCTATAAAAATACCGTATTTTTTCGGCACCATTCCAAGCACCATATTTTCAGCTACTGTAAGACTTGGAACGAGCATAAAATGCTGGTGTACCATACCTATCCCTTTTGAAATGGCAACATCAGGAGAGCTTAGTTTCACCTTTTCTCCGTTTATTAAAATTTCTCCGCTTGTGGGAGCTTCTATGCCGAACAGCATTTTCATAAGAGTTGATTTTCCGGCACCGTTTTCACCCAAGACGGCGTGAATTTCACCTTTTTTTACATTGAAATTTACACTTTTATTCGCAGCTACGCCGTTTGGATAAATTTTTTCAATATTTTTCATCTGAACCGCATATATTTCTTCGGGCATTTATTTGACTCCTTTTTAATAAAAAGAGGAGAAGTATTTAGCTTCTCCCCTCTTTAATTTGTAATAAAATATTAGGGTTATGGTTGCAATGAATCTCTTAATATTTCAAGTCCGGTCTTATCTTGTCCGTCTGCTTTTTCTTCCCCTATTGCTGTAGGGATTTCTATTTTTCCGTCAATTATTTCTTGTTGTAATGACGCTAACAAATCCTTTGTTTCTTGTGGCAACACTTTATCAAAATTCTTATCTGTTACGACACCTACACCGTTTTCTTTAAGTCCTAATAATACCAGTTCTCCGTAGTGTTCCGTTCCCTTATCCAATTCATCAAAGAACCAAACTATAGAATTTCCGACATTTTTTAATCCTGATGTGATTGTTATCGCTGCAAGCTCGGGAGAAAATGTTAATTCCTGATCGGAGTCCACGCCCACAAACCAAGCGTTTTTGGTTTCAAGAGCCGCCTCAGCACCGCCGTTTCCGGCAAGACCGGCTACTCCCCAGATTACATCACATTTTTTATCCTTAATCATAGACAGTGCAAATTCTTTTGCCGCAGCTACATCGTAATAGTTGCCGATATAACGTGTGTCGACTTTTATATCGGAGTTGGCTTTTTGTGCGCCCAATAAGAAGCCGTATAAGAAATCATTGATGACCGGAGTGTCAACTCCTCCGATAAAGCCTATGGTATTATCGGGGTTTATCATATCAACACCCTCCGCCTTTGTAAGAGATGCGGAAACGGCACCTATCAGATAACCCAGCTCGTTCTGCTTGTAGTTTATATTACAAACATTCGGAGCATTTACCTCTGAATCATAGATAATATATTTCTGATCGGGATAAGCCTTTGCGGCAGGCTCTAAAAATTCATTCATTTGGTAAGTTCCGCAAACTATTACATCATATTCTCCTGAAGCGGATACTTCATTCAAGGTTTCTTCCCACTTAGGTTTGTCGGCATCGGTAGCACCCATTTCAATGGTTTTTAATGTGATTCTGCCTGCATCTTCAAGCTGTTTTAAGCCTGATTGAGCTGAGTCGAAGAACGACTTGTCACCCAGATTTCCGTTTACAAGATTTACTACGTTGTATACCTTGTTTTCCGGCTGTTCTGCGTTGTCGGTTGTGTTATCAGTCGTGTTTTCGGTAACGGTTGTGTCTTTAGTGTCAGCTGAATCTTCTTTTTTCTGTCCGCAGGACGCTAAAGAAAATACCATAATACCTGCTAACAGAAACGGCAAAACTTTTTTAATTTTCATTTTTTTCATTCCTTTCTCTCTCTTTTATATAATTTGTTAAAATAGTTGGCTGAATTTGACTATATGAAAGCAAACTTTCAACATAGTCAAATTCAGCTAACTATCAATATTAAACATAAAAATTGTAAATTAAAAGAGAAATATTGTCAAGTATTTTAATAAGTTAAATAAAAAACAAACATCAGATTTAAATTGATGTTTGTTTTTTATTTGAGGGTTATATTTTATTTGGCATAATCTACAACTCGTGATTCACGAATGATATTTACCTTGATCTGTCCCGGATAATCAAGCTCATCTTCTATCCTGCCTGATATATCGTGTGCCAAAAGTACCATATCGTCATCAGAGATTTTTTCGGGAATAACCATTATTCTTATTTCTCTGCCCGCCTGTATAGCAAAGGATTTGTCTACAGCTTCAAAGCCGTTCGCTATTTCTTCTAATTGTTTCAGCCTGTTTGTATAATTTTCAAGAGCCTCTCTTCTGGCACCTGTTCTGGCGGCGGAGATGGAATCCGCAGCGGCAACAAGACAGGCTATTATGGATTCAGGCTCTACATCTCCGTGATGCGAAGCTACAGAATTGATGACTACGGGGTGTTCCTTGTACTTGGTACACAGATCCACACCTATCTGAACGTGTGAGCCCTCTATCTCATGATCCATAGCCTTTCCTATATCGTGTAAAAGACCGCTTCTTTTGGCAAGCTTTATGTCCTGACCCGTTTCCGCAGCCAAAAGCCCTGCTAAATTGGCAACCTCGATTGAATGCTTTAACACGTTCTGTCCAAAGCTTGTTCTGTAATGCAGCCTTCCTAAAATCTTTACAAGCTCCGCTCTGATGCCGTGTAGACCGAGGGTTAGAACCGCATTTTCACCTTCTTCTTTGATTCTTAAGTCTACTTCTTTTTTTGCCTTTTCTACCATTTCTTCTATTCTTGCGGGGTGTATTCTACCGTCGATTATAAGTTTCTCCAAAGCAAGCCTTGCCACTTCACGTCTGATAGGGTCAAATGCCGATAATATTACGGCTTCAGGGGTATCATCAATTATTAAGTCCACTCCCGTTATGCTCTCAAGTGTTCTGATGTTTCTGCCTTCTCTACCTATTATTCTACCTTTCATATCATCACTTGGAAGTTCCACAACCGATACTGTGGCTTCTGATACGTGGTCGGCGGCACATCTTTGGATAGCACTCACAATGTACTCCTTTGCATTTCTGTCAGCCTCTTCCTTTGCCTTTGCATCAAGCTCCTTTATAATAAGAGCTTTTTCATGCTTGATTTCATTTTCCATAGCTTTAAGCAGAAAATCTTTTGCTTCATCTTTAGTCATCTCCGCTAATTTTTCGAGAGCTTCCGTTCTGGATTGTAAAAGCCTTTCCGCTTCATCTAATTTTTGTTTTAAAGATTCTTCTTTTACAGATAAGGCTTTTTCATTTTTTTCCAATGTTTCAGTTTTTTTATCCAGTAATTCCTCTTTGTGTTGAACTCTCTGTTCAAAATGCTGTAATTCGTTTCTTCGTTCCTTAACTTCTTTTTCAAGCTCATTTTTGGCTTTGATATTTTCTTCTTTCGCCTCAAGTAAAGCTTCTTTTTTCTTAGTTTCAGCCATTTTGATGGCATCATCTATAATATCTCTAGCTTTTTTGTCAGCATTGGCAATTTTTTGCGAATTGGATTTTATAACGCTTGAGCGTGTGATAAAACCTACAATTATTGCCACAACGGCTAATATAGCTATAAATATAAAAATATAAACATAGTTAATCGGCACGAAATTAGCACCTCCTTATTCAATTTTCACTGTACGGATATACCCAACCATTCTATACCTATATGTCGGTTGTGTCAAGTGCGAAAGATGTTTAGTTTGTTTTTGTTTGTTTTTGTTCGCCTATTTATTAACAAAATTTTATGTATTTTTTTAAAACTTGTCATTATTGTTTATAGATTATTTATAACTTTTATGATACAATAACCAACACTCATCTGAATCGGGAGAAGATAAAAGTGAATTTGGTGAGGGCTATATTTTAGTTTTGGGGAGAGTTGAATGAGCAAATTTAAGAAATATTTTTTTCTTATAACATTTATTTTGTTATGTATTTCATTTAATTATATCGGGAACAGTCTATCTAAATCCTTTGAATTACCAATTAGAATTGACAGTCTCGGCACTATTTTATCGACCTTTGCTCTTGGAAGAGTGGGAGGGTCTGTTATTGCCGTGGGATCTAATATTATATATAATTTTGCTGAACCTTCATATATATTAACCTCCGTAGCGGCGGTGTGTGTGGCTATTGTGGTCGGCTATCTTGCCAAAAAGAAATATTTGGAGAGTCTTTACGGAATTTTTACTGCAAGCTTTATAACTACAATTATTGCCACCGGGCTGAAGGTACCTATAAATCTGGTCTTATTTAACGGCTACACCTCAAATAAATGGGGTGACGGCATTATTGCGTTTTTATTGAAGCAAAAAGTACCCAAGCTTTTTTGTTATATTATCGGAGAATTTTATATTGACTTTATAGACAATTTGTTCGCACTATTAATGTTATTTACATTAGTAAGAGCGGTCAGATTTTTTAGAAATAAATTTTCATTTCCTAAAGAGATATTTCCTTTTGCATTATTTGTTATTATAATCAATTCCTTTGCATTGATTGATGCAAAGGCGGATACTATGAACAGATATGAGAATTTCCGCAACTATATGCAAATAACCTATAATGAAGAAAAAGAGCTTCCGGGAGGGACTGCCAATGACATGGTGAAAAACAGTGACGGCTCACTTTTGATAGGGACATATAGCGGAATATATAGGTATTCAGGAAATGATTTCAAATCTATGCCTGAGTACAGGTCAATCAGTAATGTGAACAAGTTTTTGATGGATTCTGAGGGGAAGCTTCTTATAGGGACAAATGATAACGGGCTATTTGTCTGCATTGATAATAAGATAATAGCCGATTTGACGGAAGATAACGGGCTTCCCTCAAATTCTATAAGAAGCATAGAGGAGGTAAGCAGAAACAGGTATTATCTCGGGACATCATCACATTTAGCCTATGTAGGATTAAATGGCGGTCTGTCCATAATAAAAACCTTTCCTGAAATATCTTTTGTGATAAGCATGGCATCTGACACCGACGGGAACTTGGCGGTGGTGACAAATGCCGGAGAGTTATATATTATAAAAGATGCACAGATTATATCAAGAATTATACCCGACAGTTCCGACAGCTTTCATTGCTGTGAATTTGATATAAACGGTGATTTATATCTTGGAACATATGAAAATAAGATAGTCAAATATACCCTAAAAGATGATATTCTTCAGAAAAAGAAAACAATTTCCACCAATGAACTTGTTGAAATTGAAGATATAAGTTTTTCAGAAATGGGACAGATGATAGTATGTGCTTATAACGGAGTGGGATATATGGGCAGTAACGGGAAGATAAGGACTATAAATACCGACAATTTTTCTTCCTATATAAATACCTCTCTTATAGATTATCAAGGCAATCTTTGGTTCCTTTCATCAAGGCAGGGTTTGTTAAAGCTCTGCAAAACCCCTTATATTGATGTATATAACCGAATGGGACTTGAAAATAAGATTGTAAATGCCATAACTATGTGGCAGGGAAATCTATATTTTGCTACAGATAACGGTATCGACATTATAAGCAAAGATTATAAAAAAGTTATAAACACTGATTTGACGAAAATGCTTGAGGGGACACGAGTGCTTTCGTTTTTAGTTGATAAGAACAATAATTTGCTCCTATCTACCACAGGCAAGGGCGTGTTAAAGGTAGATACTCATGGCAAGATTAAAAGATATGATACCAAGATGGGAGCAAATGACAACAGGGCAAGATCCGCTATAGAGTTAAGAGACGGAAGCATTGCTATTGCCGGCGATTACGGTATAAGTTTTATAAAAGACGACAAGGTAATCGGTATTATCAACAAGCATAATGAGCTTGATAATTCTAAAATCTTATGTCTTTATGAAATGAGTGACAGAACCCTGCTTGCAGGCACTGACGGCTCCGGAATAGTTGCAATAAAAGATGGAATAATAACTCGTATTTTGCGAAGAGCGGACGGATTAAGTTCCGATATAATAAGGCGAATAGTAAAAGATCCCAAAGGTGAAGGAGTTTTTATAGTTACAAGCAACGACCTTTGCTTTATGGATAATAATTATAATATAAAAATATTAAACAGTTTTCCTTATTTTGATAATTATGATTTGATAATAGGGCTTGACGGAGATATTTTTGTCACAGGATCAGACGGAATTTATGTTGTAAACAGAGATAAGCTTTTGGAAAATGATGAAATTAATTATATAAAGCTTGATAAGAAAAACGGTCTTAATATAAAGCTGACCAACAACTCCCGGAATTATGTAGATGATAAAAATAATCTATATCTTGCCGGGCATAAAAGAGTTACAATGATTAATTTAAAAAATTATAATATCAGATATCGTTCCTACAGAATGAATATGGATTCTATAGTGGTAGATGATACTATATACCCGATAAAACCGGGAGAAAGGATAGAGATACCGCGAGATGCAAAATCTGTAGTATTAAAGCCGGAAATCGTTAATTATTCCGTAAGCAACCCTCGAGTAAAGATATATCTGGAGGGTTTTGATACTTTGCCCAAGATTATGTATGCAAGTGATCTTAAAGAAGTAAGCTACACCAATCTTGATTTTGGAGATTACAGCTTTAACATATCCATTTTAGATGAAAAGGGTGAGGTTATAGCCAAAAACGAATATTTTTTTACTAAACAAAGAGAATTTTATGATACCGAGACGTTCAATATATATATGTATGTAGTGTTTATCCTGCTTATAATATATATTACTTGGGTTATATCAAGAGGCTTGTTGCAAAAAACAATCAGTATTCAAAAAAGAGAGATAGAGCTCGCCAACGGTAAGCTTAGGATGACCGAAGCGGCCGTACTCACAATAGCTAAGATGGTTGATGCCAAAGATGAAAACACGAGTCAACATTCCTATCGTGTGGCACAATATTCGCTGTTGATAGCGGATAAGCTTGGACTTAACTCTGCCGATAAGGAGGAGCTTAGAAGAGCCGCTATGCTTCACGATATAGGGAAGATAAGGATATCTGACAGCATACTTAAAAAACCGTCGAGGCTCACCGATGAAGAGGCTGATATTATGCGAAACCATGTGGTTTCAGGAGCTGAAATTTTAAGAGATTTTAATTTTTCAGATTATATAATAGACGGGGCAAGATACCATCATGAAAGATATGACGGGAGCGGCTATGTTGAGGGATTAAAAGGCGAGGATATTCCATTATTTGCAAGGATAATAGGCATAGCGGATGCCTTTGATGCAATGACGGCAAATCGTGTTTATAGAAAAAGACTTTCTTTTGATGTCGTATTGTCCGAGATAAAAAAGGGGAGAGGTACACAGTTTGACCCTCAGATGGCGGATATTATGCTTGAGCTTATAGAGGAGAGGTTAATTGATGAAAAAGAAATTTATGAAAAGAGTGATTTTGATAATGAGCAAAATGAGGAAGGTGTAGTAGTATGAAAAAATTGTATATTACTACAGCTGTTATCGTGATAGCGGCGGTGATAATATCCTTTGTTTTTTATAATCTGTTTAAGCCCAAGGAGCCGGATAATGTTATCAAAGTAGGGTTTGTTTTTGTGGGAGATGAAAGCCATACATATACATTAAATTTTATAAACGGAATGAGCAGTTTAAAGGAGAGTTTCGGCGATAAGGTGGAGCTTCATCCTGTATACAATGTTCATAAACAAAATCAGGAGGAAGCGGTAGATGCTCTTGTGAATAAGGGATGTACCCTGATTTTTGCCAACAGCTATGATTACAGAATGAATACCAAGGTATGTGCAGAGAAATATCCCGATGTACAGTTTTGCCAGATAGGCAGTGTTAATGCAAACGAGCATCCTGTATATCCTAATTATCATACATTTACCGGTAAAATCCACCAGGGCTGTTATATATCGGGAGTGGTAGCGGGGCTTAAGATGAATGAGCTTATTGAAATGAATCAGTTAAAATCGAGCGAGGCAAAGATAGGGTATGTTGCCGCTTATCCGTACAGTGAGGTAATATCAGGATATACGGCATTTTTTCTGGGTGTTAAAAGTGTTGTAAAAGAGGCGACAATGGAGGTTATTTACACCAACTCATGGAATAACTATGCTCTTGAATTAAAGGCGGCAAAGAGGCTTATCGCCGATAAATGTGTAATAATGGCCAATCAGACGGATACCAAAGCGGTGGCTGATACCTGTGAAAATATGCCCACATATATGAATGTTTTTTATGTAGGTTACAATCAGAATATGGTTGATATAGCACCCACCACCTATCTTATAGGTTGTCGTACAAATTGGAGCAAGTATATGATAGGGGCTGTTAAGGCTTTACAGAAGGGTAAAAAAATTGAAAACGTGGTGGACGGTAACGTCAACGGAAATGATATAGGAGCGGGTTTTGACAAGGGCTGGATAGAAATGTTTCCCGCAAATGAAATGACGGTGGCAAAAGGCACAAATGAAAAAATAAGGCAGCTTATTCAGGACTTTTCTAAAGGGAAAATTATCGTCTTTCAGGGAAATTATATAGGTGTGAGTCCGTTTGATAAAGAAGATATTTACGACTTAAACACGCCATATGAGGAAAGCGAGTATACATCCGCCGCAACATTTCATTATGAGTTAAAAAATGTTATAAGGATAGTAGACAGATATTAAAAATCTTAATTGTAAGGGGCTGTCGCATTAAGGACGAAGTATATGAAATATTGTTCTCAATGCTACAGCTCCTTATTGTTTTATTTGTTTTTACAGGCTGCAATTACCACGTTTCTTAGCAGGATAGCGTTGGTTACGGCACCGATACCCTTAGGAACGGGGGTGATTGCATTTGCCATATCTTTTACATCGTCAAAATTAAAATCTCCGCACATCTTATTATTTTCATCAAAATTTATTCCTACGTCGATAAGAACCTGATTTTCAGAAATATAGCTGCGATCTATCATCTTTGCCGCACCCATACAGCTGCAAATAATATCAGCATTTTTGGTGTGTCGTCTTATATCTTCGGTTTTGCTGTGGCAGATTGTGACTGTGGCATTCAGATTGGTTAAGAGCAGGGCAAGCGGCTTTCCCACAACAAGGCTTCTTCCTAATATTACTATGTTTTTTCCGGATATTTCTATGTTATAATGCTGTAAAACTGCAATGCAGGCAAGGGCGGTACAGGGAGCAAATGCAGACATATTTCCATTTAAAAGTCCGATTAAGGATTTATCGCTCATACCGTCTATATCTTTTTTCATAGCTATGCTGTTTCTGACCTTTTCTTCATCAATATATTTTGGAAGAGGTCTGAACAGCAGTATGCCGTTTATTTTTCTGTCATCGTTTAGGGTGTCTATTATATCTAAAAGCTCATCTTCACTTACGTTTTCAGCTAATTCCACTATTTTATGTGCAATTTCAAGCGTATTGCATTTTTTGCCTATAGATTTTTCGTAAGAAATTTCATCTTCATTTTTTCCTATACGAATAGTGGCAACAGCAGGAACAATGCCTTTTTGCTTTAATAAAGAGATGTCTTTTTTTGTTTTATCTAAAATGCTGTCGGCAACGGCGGCACCATATAATATATGTTCCATTATCTGAGCTCCTTTTTTATGTCTTCTGCAATTTTGTCCGCTTTTTCTATGTATTTATTAAACAATTTATCGGCACGGTTATTTATTTCCTGTTTTTTATTATTGTCAGTTATTGATGAGCTGTTTACCAAAATATTTACAAGGGCACAATCAATGGCGGATTTTGCAAGAATGGCGGCACAAGCCACATCTGATAACAGCATCTTTTTTGTATAGGGTGTTATCTGCTCTATTAAGTCCACCGCCTCACAGGTTTTTTCGAGGATTTTAATAGGAGGTTTAATTGCTGTTAATATCCCCTCCTGAATTTTAGACGGTTTTTCGTCGGATTTCGGCAATTTATATGCAGAAAGCAGAATCTGAAAGCATTTTTTGTCCTCATCAATCAGTTCAAGGAGGTCGTTTTGGAGTAAATCAGCCTGATTTAATAAACCTTTAAGGCTTTCCTTTTCTTCGTCCTCTTTTTTAGAAAGACTTAAATTTCCTGCCATCTGTCCTAATGCGTTTGCAAGAGCTCCTACTAAAGCTGCAGCGGAAGCGCCGCCCGGAGTGGGGCTGTCTGAAGATAATTTTTCGGTAAATTCTTTGCAGGTTAAGTCAATCATTCTTTCGCTCATTTATTCTTCTCCTTTGGCGGTATTAATATGAAAAATCTTTGCAAAATCATCCACGAGGCTTAAACTTTCAGAATTTATTTTTTTGATTTCTTTTACATCGTCCATAGTAAGAGAGTTTTTAAGATTTGAATTAAGCTTAATTAAAAGCTTGTTTATATTCATATTTTGATATTTTTCAAGCTTATATTTATCCTCTCTATATGATGCCAGCATAGAAATCTTTTCTAATCTTTCTTTATTAAGTTTTTCTATTTTTTCGAGGGTGAGTTTGTTTTCCTCTTTTAGAGCATCTATCTTTTCGTTTTCCTTTTGAATATTTTTTTTAAGTGTTATATTTATTTTTAACGGAGAAAACACCTCAAGTGAGGGATCGAGTTTTTCTTTCAGCGTTTTTATATTTAATAAGGCTTGGTCTATGGCTGAATTGTTACTGTTCATTTTATCATTTAAATCTTTTAAGCTTGTTTCTATCGCCTTTAGAGCCTCTGAAAAATAAGTTTCTATCATAAGTACTCCTTTAAAAAGTCTTAAATATCACAAAAGGAGAGCTGTAACGCTCTCCTTATTAAATTAGCGTGTGTGACACGATTCGAACGCGCGACCTTCTGGTCCGTAGCCAGACGCTCTATCCAGCTGAGCTACACACACATTGTGCGAAAATTTTCTTATTCACGCACGAACTATAATACAATGAAATATTTAGATTGTCAAGCTGACATCTTGAATTTTCACGAAATGATTTTTATAATATAATAACTTTCAATTAAATGGATTATTCTTTTATTTTATGGTATAATACGAATACTTAGAAAAATCAAGCAAGGCGAAGATTTTACTTAGTATGAGTTATACCTAAACACTTAGTGAAAGCGAGTCAAGAACAAAGATTAAATAAAAATAAAAAAAGTGAAAGCTTGACGAAGCTTGAACTTAGTATTTATGGTATAATGTGAGCACTTAGCGAATACGAGCGAAGCGAAGTTTGAGGTTAGTATTTATGGTGCTACAAAATAGAAGGGAGGAATCAGCATTTGAATAAAGAAGATGAAATCATTGTAAACAGACAGTTAAAGGACAGCTTGTTCACACATTTATTTAAGGACATAAAATATCTTAAACAGCTATATTCAGCCCTCTATGATGATGCTGAGAATTATGAAGATGAGGACTTTAAATTAATTACATTGGAAAACACCTTAGTCTATGATATATATAATGATTTGGGACTACTTGTAAAGGATAAGTTAATCCTTTTAGTAGAGGCACAAAGCGGATACAACCCGAATATGGCTGTAAGACTTTTGATTTATATTGCAAACAGCTATTATAACTATATCTTCGACAATTCTCTTAACATATACGGGACTAAAAAGATTGAGCTGCCTAAGCCTGAGTTTATATTGATATATACAGGAACGAGAAAGTTTGAGAGTGATGTATTAAGGCTGTCGGACAGCTATTGTCATAATGACGACATAACATTAGAGTTGATTGTAAAAATAATTACAGAAGATACCGCACGAAACAATATAATTTCGGAGTATATCAGTTTTTGTCAAAAGTATGACAGTCTAAGAGAAGGCTTAACAAGTAAAGATGATATTTTTAAAGCACTTGTAGCAACTATAGATTACTGTAAGGAAAACGATATATTAAAGGAATTTTTAGAAACTAAGGAACGGGAGGTAATGGATGTTATGATGAGTTTATTTACACAGGAACAAGCAACAAATATGATTTTGAAAGAAAGATATAATGAGGGTAGGCTTGAAGGCAAACTTGAAGGCAAGCTTGAGGGAATAGAAATTGTTGCAAGAAGTTTGCGAGATAGCGGCACTCCAATGGATCTCATCGTAAAATGTACAGGATTGACAAAAGAAGAAATATTAAAGCTATGAAAAAATTATTTGCGGTATTTTATATATTTATTTTATCTTTTCTGTC
>CAUUGW010000025.1:0-12498 GCA_963544785.1 uncultured Lachnospiraceae bacterium
GTCTTTTCCAAATAACAAAATAGCAGCTAATGTAATTCCTTCACACTTTGTTTCCTGATCTGTCAATATCAAATTGGCACTTCTAAGAAGTTCCTCATTACTCATATTTCCCCAAACATGATTTTTATTTCGGGAGACAGCCATTTTCTTAGCTTTATCAATAACAGAAGCATCAAGAAAATCAATATCAAGATTCGGATATACCTTATTAACAAAATAGCTTCCTTGTTTTCTTGCATATAGCTTATATACAAGTTCTGAATGATCTGTGATATTGATGTCTCACTCATAAGACCTATCCCAAATTCTTCCATTGTGTCTGCACACCTGATAACCTTCAGGGACTCTTATATAAATTACTTTTTTCTCATCAATATCAAAGACTTCCGGAAGTAAATAAAGTGGAGGATACATCTTTTGCGGATTATTGATTGCCGTAGCAAATTCCTTAATCACTTTATCTACCTTGTCTTTACTAACACCAACAATCTCTCTTTTATCATTTACACCAAGTAAAATATGTCCTCCATTTCTATTATTGAAAGAACATACTGTATCAAAGACATCTTTAGTTAAAGCATTCTTAGATTCTTTAAACTCAACATCTATCTTTTCTCCATTTTGAATGAGGCGCTTTATTTCTTTAGAATTCATATCTACCCTCCCATATCACTAAAAACCGTCTTTAATCATCTTAAAATATTTAAACGCATCCAAAATGGCTTCTTCCTTTTCAATTGGACACTGTGGTATTTTCTGTTTCTCATTTTTTGAAATATTATAGTGTTCACTAACATCTAAACCATATTTTCTCTTCACCTGTGCAATATAAAGTGTTGACACCTTAAACCCAAACTTTTCCAAAACATAGTTTTGAATTTGTTTATATGTTGCCTTACTTTCAGCACTTGTTAAGTCCATATCATCCATCGGAAGTTCTACACTGATATGATTCTTTGAGTCCAGTTTGGAAAGCAACACAATTGTCTCCACATGTCCTGTTTGACAAAATTGATCCACCCCTACAAATTCTTCTAATTTGTAGACACCGTCATTCAGTAAAATTTTCAAATCCCGAGCTAATGTTGCGATATCACAAGAGATATAGACTATTTTTTGCGGAGCGGATCTTAATATATTATCTATCATATCTGTGCTCAACCCTTTTCTTGGAGGATCCACCACTATTATATTCGGCATAATGCCGTCATTATATAGCTTATTAAGTACTATATCCGCACTCCCGCACATAAATTCAATATTATCTGTTTTATTGATCTTTTTATTATAATTAGCCATTTCTATGGCTTCCTTTACAATCTCCACACCGAAAACACATTTTGCATACTTAGCTAAGTAAAGTCCTATAGTCCCTGTTCCGCAATACATATCAAAAACCACATCATCAGAATTTATATCAGCCATTCTTGCTGCAATTTCATATAATTTTGCCGCCTGTTTGGCATTTACCTGATAAAAAGAATTAACCGAAATTGCATAATTAATTCCGTTCATACTGTCCAAAATATAAGGATTGCCTATAATATTCTCCGTTTTTTCTCCCATTATAACATTTGTTTTTTTGTTATTAAAATTTAAATTAAAAGATAAAAACTTGTAATTTAAGCCGTTATTTTTGTTATAAATTTTTATCTGTTCATTAATTTTATCAAAACACTCTTTCCAAAAAAAAGGCTCATTATTTTTATTGGTGTTTATTATCAGACATACCATTATTTCAAAATTATCTGTATGCCTGATCATAATATGTCTAATATCTCCCTCGTTTAATATTTCATTATATGCAGTTAAATTATTTCCGGCACAGAATTGTAAAACAGCGTCTACTATCTTGGAATTTATCTCAGGTTCTAAGATACAATCTCTTATAGGTACAATATTATGACTTCTTGAAGCGTAAAATCCCGCCTTAATCATTCCATCTTTATCATAACCCACCGGATATTGAGCCTTGTTTCTATAACGAAACTCATTTTCTGAAAGGATAATATCTATATTGTCTAAATTGATTCCTGCAATTTTTCTTAAAGTGTTTAATATCTTATTTTTTTTATACTCAATCTGTCCCTCATAACTCATATGCTGTAAATTACAACCGCCGCATCTTTTATAATATTCGCATTTCGGTTCTATTCTGTACTTAGATGGGGATATTATTTCAATACATTTTGCAAACCCGTAATTCTTATTAAGCTTTGTTACTACAGCCCTTATTCTTTCTCCCTTTATAGTATCTTTCACAAAAAAGGAATAGTTACCTATATGTCCTATTCCCTCCGTGTTTGAACCGTTATCATCTATTATAAGTTCAATAATATCATTTTTTTTAAATCCCAAATCACTATTATTCTTCACTATTATACTCCGGTAGTTCTCTTAATATTACTGTCAAGATATTTATCAAATCCAAGCCAATCCTCTTTCTTATTAACATTTTTATTCAACAGCTCTTTCATTATCTCAAGCTTTGCATCTGCACTGTCAGCAATATTAAGAGCCAATGCCTCCGCCATAGCAGGTTTTTTAGGAGAGCCGTATTCCAATTCGCCGTGATGTGCCAAAATACAATGTAATACCTCAAGCTTCAATTTTTTTGGAAAACCGTCTATATTATCAATGGTCTTATCAAGCATCATAGCTCCCGATACAATATGTCCGATAAGCTGTCCCTCATCTGTATAGTCATTACTTGGAAAAGCGGTTAACTCCTTTAATTTAGCAATATCGTGAAAAAGTCCTCCTATTATAAGCAGATCTCTTTTCAAAAATTTATAATTTTCCGCAAGATAGTTGCACATTCTGACAACTCCTAAAGTATGCTCCAATAACCCTCCTATATAGGCGTGATGAACTGATTTTGCGGCTGAATGTTTCTTAAACTCCTTCACTATTTCCTCATCATCTCTAAAATATTTATAGGCTAAGGTTTTAAGATACTTGTTTTGAATAGAGTTTACATAACCCATCAATTCCGTATACATCGCATTCTCATCATTGTCACTGGTTGGGAAAAAATCTTTTTCATTATAAGAACCGTCATCGGCAAGCCTTGCCCTTTTTATATTTATCTGCAAAGCCGAATTAAAAATTAAGACATCTCCTGAAATTTCAACAAAATCTTTTTCATTAAAATCGTCAATTCCCGGAGAATCCATATCCCAAATTTTGGCGGAAACCACTCCTGTTTTATCCTGTAGTTCTATGTTCTCATAAGGTTTGCCGTTCTTTGTCAAAGCCTTTTTCTTATACTTACAAAGATAGATACTGTTGACTCTATCTCCGTCCTTTAAATCCGATATAAATTTCATAACTGCTCCTTAACTATTTTAAATCTAAATTAAATTCTATTTCTTCATATTTATCAACCTTTTGACGTATTAAAGTGATCTTAACTGTTTGATTTGAATCATATTTTTGTATCAGTTCCTGCATATCCTTAATATCAACTATTAAAATACCGTTTATTTTTGTCAAAATATCTCCGGGTAAAATCCCGAAGCTCATTGCGGGAGAATCGTTTTCAACCTCTGTTACAAATACTCCGCCTGTTAGACCGTCCGTAATATTCTTTCCCTTTATATTTTCACCCTTTATTCCCAAAACTGGAATCTTTTGACCGTTGGACAGCCTTTCTATAATATTTTGCAACTCGGTGACGGCAAAGCTCTCTTTGTAATTTAACTTCGAGGTCTTGTCAATAAAACCCATTATGTGCCCGTCCAAGTCCGCCACTACTCCGCTTGACTTATCATCCAACATAAGATCCGTCGTCATCATCGAAAAACAGGAATCCGCAAATCTGTTTACCTGTTCATAGGACGTTATCTGAGAATTGGCAAATCCGAACCTGCCGTCGTTTAAAAATCCATAAACCAGAACCGGCTTCCCTATATCCGAATCACTTGTGACTGCAAGCTTTGCCACCTCGATGCCTGAATAATTTTGTTTACTTAAATCTTCCTTATCAAGTCTTACAATCATAAGTCCGGTGCTTTCCTGATGTTTAACCAATGTCACCGGAATATAATTGCCCATAATTTCAACCTTTGAGTTTTTCTTAGCTCCTTTCACAACGGGTGACAGAATATAAAATGCCTTTTTGTTTTCCGCTACTACTAAGCCTATATTTTTATGTCTTTTGGTTGAGTTTACCATACCGTCGCTTTTATTATCAACTATCACATTTAATGTGCAATTTCCGAGCTTTTTAGATATTTTTTTAAAATCATTATACAGTTTTTTATACTCGTTTATTCCAAATACAGGTTTTTTTTCTTTTTTATTATTCTCGTCCTTTGAAGAGTTTTTATCAGATTTTTCTGCCTGTTCATCATTAACATTCGGAATTTCAACTTTCTCGTTGCCGACCTTTCCGATAAACATATTTCCGTTTTTGCAGACCAAATTAAACATCAGAGCGGAAGAAATGCCGAAAATCGCTCCCAATAATATGGCTGATAAAACCCTATGCCTTGTCAACAGTTTTTTCTTTCCCTTATAGCTTTCTTTTACAAAGCTGTTGTTATTAGAGTCCTGCACTATATCAACTCCTTTTCAGAAAATAATACGAACTTCCTATTCATACTCATCTATCAGTTTTAATGTAAATATAAATGTGGTACCTACACCCAATGTGCTTACAACATTAATATTTTCTTTATGCTGTTTTATTATCTCTTTTACTATACTGAGCCCAAGCCCGGAACTGCCCTTATCTATTCCCCTTGAAGCATCGGATTTATAAAATCTCTCCCATACCTTTTTGAGTTTATCGGCGGCAATTCCACAGCCCGAATCCTTAACGGCAACCATCAGTTTGCCGTTATTTTTCGTGGTTTCCACTACTATTTCACTATCGTTATTGCTGAATTTTATTGCATTGTCTATCAGATTATAACACACTTGTTGTATTTTTACACTATCGGCAAGAACATAATTATTCTCATCGGAAAAAATAAGCTGTATTATTATATTCCTTTCGCCGCAACGTCTTTCAAAGCTTCTTGCCGTATCTCTTATAATGCCGTTTATTTCAACAGGCTTTATATCAAGCATAAATCTGCCTGAATCAATTCTGTTAAGCTCTAATATTTCCTCGGTCAGATTACTCAGTCTTTTTGCCTCCCTTAACACTGTATTTAAATATTTTTTCTGCATTTCTTCCGGTATTGTGCCGTCTAAAATGGCTTCAATATAACCCTTTATAGAAGTTAAGGGAGATCTGAAATCGTGAGAAACATTGGCTAAAAGCTGTCTTTGGTACTCTTGTGTCTTGTTCAATGAATCCGACATATCATTAAGGGCGTCGGCTAAAAGTCCTATTTCATCATTTGTATCAACGGTCACGACATAGCCTAAATTCCCTGACGAATACTCTTTGACCGCTCCTATCATTTTATTTAAAGGTTTTATAATAGAAAGACTTAAAACCCCGAAAATAATTAAGGCAAATATCATTATCAATGCTATAATTCCTACTAAAATATATGTTATTCTATTTCCCTGACTGATTATATGTGAGTAATCATAATGCAAAATAACATAACCTACGGTCTTATACTGATTAACAATGGTATTTATCACTGATAGCCTTTTTTCAGTATCAAAATATTTCTCAAAGTCTCCAATTCCGTAATATGAGCCGATTTTATACGGAAAGATGTTTTTCAGTAATCTGTTTTTGCCTGCAAATGTCTGAGAATTGGAGCTGTAAATTACATTTCCTTTATTATCTATTATCCATATTTCGGCATCGGTATATTCTGCTATACTGTCAAGCAGCCTTGAAACGCTATGAAGCTTTATATTATCCTCACTTCCAAAAATTATGTCTTTTGAAATTTTTATACTTATTTTTTTTAATTCCTTTGCTTTTTTTTCTGTAAAATACCTATATATAAGACCTCCGCCTATAAGCGTTGAAATTGCAAAACATAAAATTAAAAATAATAGAAAGGATAAAAAAAATCTTTTATAAAGCCTGTCTTTCATAACCTGTTAGCCTCAAATTTATATCCTATACCCCAAACGGTCAGAATCCTCCAGCCTGAATTTTCCTGTAATTTTGCCCTTATCCTCTTTATATGAACGTCCACCGTTCTGGTATCTCCCATATAATCATAACCCCAAATATTATTTAATAGCTGCTCTCTGGTAAAAACTCTGTTTGGATTGCTTGCTAAAAAGTACAGCAATTCCAATTCTTTGGGCGGCATTTCTATCTGTTTCCCCATATTAAATACGGTGTAATCACTTATGCTGATTTTCAAATCGTCATAGCTTATGCTGTTCTTATCTTTTTCATCAATGCTGTTATCCGCCTTAAGCTTAGACACCGAGTTTCTTCTTAAAACCGCTTTTACTCTTGCCACCAGCTCTTTTGAATCAAATGGCTTTATCATATAATCATCAGCACCCAGTTCAAGCCCGAGCACCTTATCAAATACCTCTCCTTTAGCAGACAACATAATTATCGGCACATCACTTTTTTCTCTGATTGCCCTGCACACCTGGTACCCGTCCATCTTGGGAAGCATCAAATCAAGCAAAATCAAGTCCGGATCCGTTTTTTCAAAATTATCCACTGCACTCTGTCCGTCATTAGCTATACTGCACTCGAAAAATTCTTTTGTGAGATAAAGACTGATTAATTCAGCTATATCATTATCGTCATCTACTATCAATATTTTTTGTTTATCAATCATATAATCACCTTAATCAATAAATTCGGCTATAGTAACACCCGCATCACCCTCACCATATTCTCCCAACTTAAAGCTCTTTATAAAGCTCTTTTGTTTAAGTCTTGTATGAACAAAATTTCTTAATATCCCTGTGCCTTTTCCGTGAACTATCCTTGCATTTTTAAGTCCTGCCAAATATGCATCGTCCAAATACTTATCAAGAACTGATGAAGCCTCATCTACATTTTTACCTATCAACATAATTTCAGGTGCTATATTATAGGCTTTTGAACCGAAAGATTTAGTATAAGAAGACCTTCCCCTCTCGTTAACCGATTTTACTTCATCATCTAAAAGTTCAATATCTTCTAAGCTTACCTGACTTCTCATAATTCCAAGACTCACAAAAATCCTACCCTTGCTGTCAGGAAGCGAACTTACCGTACCTTTCAGATTCATACTTAATACTCTTATACTGTCACCTATTCTAAGATTGGACAAATCATTCTTTTTTTCTTTTTTTATAATGGGCTTTTTAACTGTCCTATTACCGTTTTTCTGTCTTTCTTCTCTAAGCTTTGCTCTTTGTTGTTCTAATTTTTTTACATCGCCTGATGAATTATTAAGCTCTCTGATTGCTATGTCCACACTCTCTTTAGCATTTTTTAATATCTCGTCCGCCTGCTTTGCAGCTTTTTCCAATATAGCATCTTTTTGTTTTTCTAATTTTTCCTGCCTATATTCATATTTTTGTTTTAAATCCTCTATCTCCCTTTTATACTTTGAGATAGCCGCCTTTTCTTCTTCCAACAGCTTTCTTCTGCTCTCAAGGTTTGCCATTATGTCTTCAAAGCTCTCCTGCTCCGAGCTTAAATGTCTTTTCGCATTTTCAATTATGTCATCAGAAATTCCAAGCTTTTTTGATATGGCAAAGGCGTTACTTTTTCCGGGTAATCCGATTAACAGCCTGTAGGTGGGGCTTAAAGTCTCCACATTAAATTCACAGCCACCATTTTCTACCCCTTCAGTGGCTATGGCATAGGTCTTGAGCTCACTGTAATGAGTGGTTGCAACAGTTCTTATACCCCTGTTATGTAAATTTTCAAGAATAGATCTTGCAAGTGCCGCACCCTCTACCGGATCCGTTCCGGCACCCAATTCATCGAACAGACAAAGGCTGTTATTATCCGCATTTTTCAATATCTCCACTATATTTACCATATGCGATGAAAATGTACTTAATGACTGCTCTATACTCTGTTCATCACCAATGTCTGCAAAAATCTCTTTAAATGGGTATATTGTAGAATCTTCGTCGACAGGAATCAACATTCCTGCCGTAGCCATTATAGTCATAAGCCCTATACTCTTAAGAGAAACGGTTTTACCTCCGGTATTAGGTCCCGTAATTATCAACAAGTCAAAATCATCTCCCACCCTGATATCAATCGGAACCGTTTTATTAGGATCCAACAGCGGATGCCTTATACTCTTCAACTTTATCATCTTTTCATTGTTAAAGCTTGGGGCGATGCCTTTATACTCCTTGGCGTATGCCGCCTTGGCAAATATAAAATCAAGCCTTGTCAATATCTTATAGTTGGCAACAATATAATCAGCTATTTCAATTACGCCTAAACTTAAGGACATTAAAACGGCGGCTATTTCCTGTTGTTCTTTTATCCTTAATTCTTTAAGCTCATTATTAAGTCTTACTATATCCTCCGGCTCTATAAATAAAGTACTGCCTGTGGTAGACCTGTCGTGTATTATACCCTTCACACTGCCTCTATACTCCTGCTTTACAGGCACGCAATATCTGTCATTCCTCAGTGTGATTATAGAATCCTGCATATAGCTTTTCATAGAACCGCTTATCATACTGTTAAGTTTACTGTGAATTCTTTCATTTATTATGCTTATATTACGTCTAACCTCTTTAAGTCCGCTACTTGCATCTGATGCAATCTCATCTTCAGAAATAATACATCTTTTTATCTCATTGGCTATAGTAAAGCCGCTTGTTAATTCTTCAAAGCTGTTTGCAAGATAGTCATATAAGATATAATCTTCTAAATCTTTCGTATTGCCTGTATTCTTATTATATTGCTTTATCCTATGAGCCGTTTCTAAAAATGATGCTATTTTAAGCAATTCAACAGTGTTAAGACTACCTCCGAGTCTTACCCTTGACAACAAGGGACGAGGATCAATTATCCCGTAAAACTCGGGTCTTCCTAATTTCCATATTCTGGATAATGCGGCATTTGTTTCTTCAAGCATTGTTTCTATTTTTGAAACATCAGTCATAGGTTTTATCTTAAGGCATATATCCTTAGCCTTTTCACTAAACGCATATTTATGTAGTTTTTCTCGAATTTTATCAAATTCTAAAGTTTTTATAACCTTTTCATTCATTTAATCATTCTCCAAAATCTGCTCTATAGTACATTCTCCACCCAATTTTTTATAAAGCCTTTCCATATAATCAGGTATCTTCGCCTTATATTCTACATAGGTATTAAGTGTAGGATGAACAAAACCTAAAAGTCTTGCGTGTAAACATTGCTCCTTTGTTTCTTTAGTAAAGCTCTTTTCTCCGTAAAGACTGTCTCCTAACAATGTATGCCCCATACTGTTCATATGAACCCTTATTTGATGTGTTCGTCCCGTTTCCAGACGAAACTCTACAAGGCTTGCACCCTTAAGCTCCGATATTACCCTATAATTAGTGATTGCATCTTTACCGTTTTTATAATTAACAGCCATTTTCAGACGATTATTTTCATCTCTGCCTATAGGCAAATCAACTCTTCCTTCTTTTTTATCAAAAATCCCTTTAGCTATAGCCACATATCTTCTATTTATGCTGTGTTCTTTTAATTGCCCTGAAATAATTGTATGTGAATTATTATTTTTACAGATAACTAATGTTCCGGTAGTGTTTTTATCAATTCTATGCACTATTCCCGGTCTTAGAACTCCGTTTATATTGGACAGATCCTTGCAATGATACAAGACGGCATTTACCAATGTTCCGGAATAATGCCCGACGGATGGATGTACCACCATACCCTTGTCTTTATTTACTATCAAAATGTCACTGTCCTCATATAATATATCTATTGGAATATTTTCCGCCGTAACGTCAAGCGTTTTATCCTTTATTTCATCAATACATAATTCATCGTTTTCTTTAACAATATAAGAGGGTTTAACAACCTTACCGTTTACAAAAATTTTTTTGTCTTTTATCAGGCTTTGTATATAACTTCTTGAATATTTACTTAAAATTTCAGATAACAACTTGTCAATTCTTGTATCCGCCTCATCTACCGAAACAAAAAATCGCATAGCTTCGTTCATCTTTTATATTTCCTTATAAAATCCCAATCCTCATCCCGATAATAGCACAATAGGGCGAGCAAAATAACTATTGTACTTAAAGTCAGATAAATATCCGCCACATTAAACACAGGAAAATTAATAAGTTCAAAATAAAAAAAGTCAATTACATAACCGTAAAACACCCTGTCAATAAAGTTTCCGATGGTTCCTGCTATAAAAAAGACACTCACCGCTCTGAACAGCCTGAACTTTCTGATACCTATACTTTTTATATGTATATAACCGACTAAAAATACCAATATAGGTGTAATTATTATAACAGGTAAAAGTCTTCCCTGCAATATCCCAAATGCCGCTCCTCTGTTTTCCACATATTCAAGTTTGAATATTCCCTTAATTATACTTATTCCGCTTGAAAATCTCAAAATATCAAATGCTGATTTCTTTGTAATGAAATCTATAAAAACCAATAGGATAATTGATATTACGGCAATAATTATATTTCCTTTAATCTGTCTTTTCATAAATTTGCTCTCCTTTTTTCATAATGAAAAACGACAAGGATAAATACCCTGCCGTTAGTCTATATCAATCTTAATAAAATTTAATCTTATCTTCTTAGAGATGGAATTGAAATTTCGTCATTCAGTATTCCATCCAAATTCCCGTCCAAGTCCACTCCGGAGGGAGTTGCAACCATAACATTATTTGCAATCATTACCACTCTGCCGTCAATACTATAAATAACTCCCGATACAAAATCCGATATTCTCTGACAAACCTTGTTATCAAGTCCCGTATAATTTATAAGTACAACACAACCGTTAATCAAAAGATGCCCTATTTCTCTTGAGCTCTCCATATCTTTGGGATTTAATACATGAACACGTGCATAATTATCATTAGTATTTCTATTTTTTGATTTACTCTTCATAGGAGTAATTTTACTGTTTCCTACAGTAAATCCGCTCTTAATGCTCTTTTTAGCCGTATCGCTTCTAAAATCGGAATCAATATCAATATTCCTGTTATATTTAAGGGCTGTTGCCCCGTCTACTCCGCCGGAAATATCAAAATCATCCTCATAACCTGTATAATCATCTACATAGTCATCATCATTTTGATCCATTCTAAATCTATCAATAAAACCATTAATAATTTCACTAATTTGCATTGTTAATACAACCTCCCCTATTCAATTACCTTTATACTCTCTTTGTCCGAAGATGTTCGAGCCTACTCTAACCATAGTTGCTCCCTCTTTTATTGCAGCCTCAAAATCATTCGACATCCCCATACTCAAAATATCTATGTGGCTATTATGCGGCAAATTATGTGAAATGTCAAGCATAATTTCACGCATCTTCCCGAACAAGGCTCTGTTTTCATCAGGTTTTTTTACATTCGGTGCAACACACATAAGCCCCCTTATGCGTATCTTGTTGTACTGTAAAAGCTCGTCTACAAAATATGGTAACTCATTTAAATCTATCCCGAATTTGCTTTCCTCACCCGCAATATTTATCTCTATTAATGTATCTAAAAAATCCAATTCCAATTTTTCCGCCTGCTTTTGAATTTCCGCCGCGAGGTCTAAGGATTCCAATGAATGCAGCAGGGTTATCTTATCCAAGACCTTTTTTACCTTATTTCGTTGTAAATGTCCTATCATATGCCATTTGGCATCGGGAAGCACAGCCTGTTTTTCAACCAGCTCTACTACCTTATTTTCTCCAAAATCCCTCTGACCGTAATCATATACCGTCAAAATGTCGCTCATCGGTTTGGTTTTGCTGACTGCTATTAATGTCACCTCTTCTTTTTTTCTGCCTGCACTGTCACAAGCCTTTTCTATTCTATACCTTACATCATCTAAATTTTCTATAATATTTTCCATTCATCTCCCCCGTTAATTTGAATTCAAAAGCATATTTTCATTAGCCAAACTTGAATCCAATATAATATGGTCATACTCCTTAAGCTCGCTTCTTAAGCTGTCAACAATATAATATTGCTCGTTCTTGTCTATAATATCAACATAATTAAAAACACAATAACCCTTGTTTACATTGTAGACGCCCTGTAAACTTTCGGTTAAACGCAAACTGTGTGTTTTCCTCGGATTATCCGGATATTCAATTACGGATTCTTCTTTTAACAATTCCGATGCTGCAAAGCATTGCCCCTCATCGGTTATAATTTTATTTACCTCAACAAATTTACTCACAGGCTTTGAATTTTTATCAACCGTTCTTAGAATTACACCGTCCTTATCCTTGCCCTCTCCTTTTGTCAAACACTCCTTCGGGAGCTCAAAAAAAGTTTTTGAAGTGACTGAAGTAATAGGTATCTTGATTCCTTTTATCTGCTCCAATAAAAGCTCCACGGACAGATACCTGTAATCCAAAAATCTTACAGCCGAATCTTTTAAATGTAAAATCGCATA
>CAUUGW010000026.1:0-12344 GCA_963544785.1 uncultured Lachnospiraceae bacterium
GGTGTTTGTCATTGCAGGTGTGGGCGGACTTTTAAGATATGTAAGAACCAATATGCTTGAGGTGCTTAATGCCGATTATGTAAGGACTGCAAGGGCTAAGGGGCTTCCTGAAAGAACGGTTATTAATAAGCACGCATTCAGAAACACCTTAATACCTGTGGTTACCATAGTGGGAGGTATGATACCCGGACTTTTTTCAGGGGCTGTTATAACGGAGGGTATCTTCTCTATCGAGGGATTGGGTACATTGGCTATTAAGGCGGTTTATTCAGGAGATATACCTTATTTGATGGGCTTTAATATGTTTATAGCGGCTATGACTCAATTGGGTACATTAACATCTGATATACTGTATGCGGTAGTAGATCCGAGAGTCAGGTATTAGGAGGTAAAAATGGCGGAAAATCAAAAAACTATCTTTGAGCGAAACCTTGAAGAACAGGATAAATTTGAAAGAGAAAGTGTCGTTTTAACTCCGGGACAGATAATAAGAAAACAGTTTTTCAGAAATAAATTGGCTATCGTAGGCTTGGCAATAATATCATTTATGCTGGTTTTATGTATAATAGGGCCGTTTTTTAATCCTTATGGAGAATATGAGATATTTTATATTGACAGCAAAACCGGTAAAGAGGTAAGAATGACCGATGAGAATCTCTCAAAAATTGATGCACAGGTATTAAATAAAGCCGCCCCGTCAAGCAGTCACCTGCTTGGAACCGATGCCGACGGCAGAGATATGCTTGCACGTTTAATGTATGGGGGCAGAATATCTTTACTGGTTGGCGTTTTGGTAGTTATAATAGAGCTGTTTATCGGTATTTTATTAGGTGGTATAGCCGGCTACTACGGAGGCAAGGTAGATATGATAATAATGCGACTTGTCGAGATTTTTTACAGTATACCGTTTATTCCGTTAATGCTTATAATATCATCTGTTATGGTGAGTCTCGGAATTATGCCGAAACTTAAGATTTATTATATAATAGGAGTAATGGGCGTTCTTTACTGGGCATCGGTGGCAAGACAGGTAAGGGGACAGATTTTATCTCTTCGTGAGATGGAGTATATGCAGGCGGCGGAGGCTACCGGTATCAAGACTTTCGGGAAAATAGTAAGGCATCTTATCCCTAATGTTATGCCTATTATCATACTGATTGCCACAATAGATATAGGCTCCGTTATATTAACGGAATCCGTAATGAGCTTTTTGGGAGTGGGTATTGCGTGGCCTTATGCTTCTTGGGGTAATATGGCTAATGCGGTGAGTGATTCAATCATTATGAAAAATTATATGAATATATGGGTTCCGCCCGGCGTATGCGTTTTACTCACAGTTTTAGCCTTTAATTTTATAGGCGACGGATTAAGAGATGCCTTTGATCCTAAGATGAGAAAGTAGGTGCGGTAATGGCAGATAATACAAGGGAACGCCTTAGAGAGATTAAAAAGTTTAATAATAAAAAATATAAAGAATATAATAAAAGCCTTAAAAGAAAAATTTCTGAGTCCGAATATAAGACACAGATGAAAGACAGCAATAATATAATAGAATTTGATAATCTTTGCAGTTATTTTTATACGGATACCGGGACTGTAAAAGCTGTAGACGGTGTAAGCTACAGCATAAAGAAAGGTCAGACTATAGGTGTGGTGGGAGAATCAGGTTGCGGAAAATCCGTAACATCTCTGTCTGCAATGAGGCTTTTACAGGGACCGCAGGGGCAGATTGCAGACGGCTCAATCAGATACAATATGGGAGATTATGCCATAGATTTGGCAAAGGCTCCGAGGAAGGTGATGGAGAGTATTAGAGGTAATGAGATATCTATGATATTTCAGGAACCTATGACCAGCCTTAACCCCGTTTTTACAATAGGAGATCAGCTGACGGAGATTCTTATTCAGCATAAAAATATGAATAAGAATGATGCCAATATAAAGGCTGTAGAAACTTTAAAGTTGGTAGGCATTGCAAGAGAAGGAATATTGAATAATTATCCGCACGAACTTTCAGGAGGTATGAGGCAAAGAGTGGTAATAGCAATGGCTCTTGCCTGTGAACCTAAACTGATTATAGCAGATGAACCCACTACGGCGCTTGATGTCACCATTCAGGCTCAGATACTCGATCTTTTAAGGGATTTAAAGAATAAAATAAATGCCTCTATTATGTTGATTACACACGATTTAGGGGTGGTTGCCGAGATGGCTGACGAGGTTGTTGTAATGTATGAAAGGGCGGTTGCCAAAGATTTGTATCACAATCCCTCACACCCTTATACAATAGGATTATTAAAGTCAAGACCTATGCTGCATAGCAGAGTGGAGAGGCTTTATTCAATACCGGGGAATGTGCCGAATCCTGTAAATTTGCCGTCACATTGCTATTTCAAAAATAGGTGTGAGATGTGTATAGATAAATGTGATGGAGAATATCCGAATCTCATAAAATTATCCGATACACACACTGTAAGTTGTTATTTAAGGGAAGGCGGGGTTAATTAAATGTCGGAATATTTAGTAGAGGTAAATGACCTTGTAAAACACTTTCCTATCAAAGGCGGTTTATTACAAAAGGTTACCGGATATGTAAAAGCGGTAGACGGTATAAGCTTTAAGATAAAACGCGGTGAAACGATGGGACTTGTCGGAGAGTCCGGCTGCGGAAAAACAACCGTAGGCAGAAGTATACTAAGACTTATAGAGCCTACAAGCGGAAATATCAGAATCGGAAGCTATGATATAAGCGGAATGAAGAAATCGAGCATAAGACCTATAAGACCTAAGATACAGATAATATTTCAAGATCCTTTTTCTTCACTTGATCCTCGTATGACGGTAGGACAGATAATAGGCGAGGCTGTAAAAGAGCATAATCTGGTATCAAAAGAAGAGTACAAGGATTACATATTAAAGATAATGGAGGAATGTGGTTTAAGGCCATATTATATAGACAGGTATCCGCACGAGTTTTCGGGCGGGCAAAGACAGAGAATATGTATAGCAAGGGCATTGGCGTTAAATCCTGAATTTATAGTGTGCGATGAGCCTGTATCGGCACTTGACGTTTCAATTCAGGCACAGATTATAAATCTTATGAGAGATTTACAGGAAAAGCGTAATTTAAGCTATTTGTTTATATCCCACGACTTATCGGTGGTAGAGCATATTTCAAATACCATCGGGGTTATGTATCTGGGTACAATGATGGAGATGGGAGATAAGGAGGAGCTGTTTAAAAATCCTTTGCACCCATATACACAGGCGTTATTCAGTGCCGTACCTGTAGCCGATCCTGATATGAAGATGGACAGAATAGTATTAAAGGGAGATATTCCCTCTCCCGCCAATCCTCCAAGCGGCTGTAAATTTCGTACCAGATGCCCTAAGGTATCGCAGATATGTGAAGAAAAGGTGCCTGAGCTTGTTAGTGTCGGCAGTGATAATCACAGGGTTTTCTGTCACTTATATAATACAAAAGAATAGCGGATTATTATGAATGAAGATATTTTAAAAAGGCTTGGAAATTTATCAATCTCATATATAAGAAATAAGCTTATCAGAAGACCTACATTTTTAAAACTGTTTTTAATATTTATTGTAGCCATAGCTTTAACGCTTGGCTACAATCTGTTAATTGAAATAATACAAGCCTTTGGGAATCTTCCCGAATCAAAGGCTGCAATTAAGCTGTACAATATGGATAGGATTAAGCTGATTGTAAATGCTCTGATTATGGCTCCTATTGTAGAAGAAATCATATTTAGAGGAATTTTATATATGGTGCTTAGAAGATTTATAAGAGAGCATATTGCCGTAATTGTTTCCGCTCTTTGCTTCGGAATTTATCATATGGACTTAATTCAAAGCCTCTATGCCTTTATTTTCGGATTTGCTTTAGTGGCGGTTATTAGAGCCTTCAAAGATTTGTTCTCTTCGATTTTTATGCACTTTTGTGCGAATTTAACAGCGATTTTTTGCACGGATAAGGGAATATTTACTTGGATTATGAATGATATGAAGCTTGCGGTTACAGTAATGATTATTTCGATAATTTTCGGTAATTTATTATTATTTATTATAAGATTCAGATTTTACGGCAGATTAATTAATATTAACAATTATTAATTTTGTTAATTTTACTGTTGTATTATTTTGAAAATATTATATAATTAAGGTAAATTCAAGTTTTTATATTTTTTAAACTTTTAGCCTGTTATCGTTGCTTGGGAGGTTTTTATGATTAAAAATTGGAAATTAAAGTATAAGCTGATGTTTATGAGCATTATTACCTGTGTTCTTTTTTCCTGTGTATCAATATTTTTGGTATTTTTTATGAAAAATATTCAAAAGAAAGCGAAGAATTTTAATGAAAATAATGCAAAAATAGAAGGACACATAAATTATATATTGTCAGGAATAGTGACATACGAAGAGTTTACATTTAGAGATCTGTTGATGTTAAAATCCGATAAATTTAAGCAAAGCTATGATTATTTAACTGAGCTTGAGAAAGAATATGATGAAGAAGAGGTGAAGATTAAGGAAATCCTTAAGGATAATCCCCTTAAAACTGAACAGTTCAATAAGATAACTGAAATCAGGCAAAAAAGAGCGGATAAAAGAAATGCGATTATTCAAAAACTGAACAAGGGAAATGTGACTGAACAGCAAAGAGATTTGTTAATAAATGAAGTACAAACCGAATATGATAATTATGCCAATGATTTTTTTAAAGCTTGGAATGATATGATGGTATTACATCAAAAAGAATATATCGAAAAAAATAAGACTATGGATAATGACATATTAAGAGCTTTAATAATAATCTTTGTTGTTTTGGCAGTCTTATTTGTCGCTGCGGTATTGCTTAATTCTTATATCGCCGGAAAAATTGTAAAAAGAATAACCGTATCTATTGACAGGATAATACTGCTTGCCAAGGGTGATTTAAAGACACCTGCGCCTGTAGTGGACTCTGTTGATGAATCCGGACAGTTGGCAAATGCAACCGCACTTATAGTCAAAAATTTAGGAATGGTCGTGCGAGACATAGATATGGTTATGGGTAATATGTCTGACGGCAGACTTGATATGAAATCAAGTAATGAATCGGAATATATAGGTGATTTCAGTAATATTTTACTTTCAATGAATAAGATGAGAAACAGTATATCAAATCTTATGAGGCAGGTACAGATATCATCAAAGCAAATAGACAGTGATGCCGCTCTTGTTTCTTCAAGCTCTCATATATTATCGGAGGGAGCAACAAAGCAGTCAGCCGGCATACAGGAGCTGTCATCTCTTATATCGGATATATCTGATCATTTAAGCAAGGATACGGAATCGGCAAAAGATGCCGAGCTGCAAAACGGTGTAGTACTTGATGCGGTTAATAAAAACAATGAACTGATGGGACAGATGTCTGAAGCTATGTCGCAGATTTCCGACAGAAACGGTGAAATCAGCAAGATTATAAAGACAATAAATGATATAGCTTTCCAGACAAATATTCTTGCGTTAAATGCGGCGGTAGAGGCGGCAAGAGCCGGAGAAGCCGGAAAAGGTTTTGCGGTGGTTGCCGACGAGGTTAGGAATTTAGCGGGAAAATCTGCGGAGGCTGCCAATAATACGGAGGCTCTTATAGCGGAAACCATAACTGCGGTAAACAATGGTGTGATTATATCGGAACAGACTGTTGATTCCGTAAATCAGATAGTGGAAGCAACGAACAAGGTGGATTTGTTGGTAAAGGATATTGCCAAAAATACTATGGATCAGTTTGAATCCATAAAAAGAATTAATTCCGGAGTACAGGAGATATCCTCTGTTGTACAGTCAGGCTCCGTTACATCACAGGAAGTGGCATCATCATCAGAAAAGCTTAATGCACAGGCGGAGAACCTGAATAATCTATTGAGCAAGTTTAAGCTTGCAGATGAAAAAGAAATAATATCGGATATAGATACAAATAATATAAAAAATATATCTGAAAGCATTGATACAAAGGTTGAAGTTAAGCCCGTAAAGCCTGATAAATCGGCATTTGTCAAAAAGCCTGAGATAAAAAAGCCGGAGCTTAAATCAGATAAAGTAAAAACGGATATAAAAGTTGTAAGTACAAAGGCAGTGTCTACAAAAATTGAGCCTGTAAAAACCGAGCCGAAACCTGAGCCTGTAAAGGTTGATGATAATTATTCATTGGAACCCTTTGTTTACAGCCCCTCAGACGATGAAAAAAAAGGGAATATAAAGCCTGTTACAGTTGCTAAAAAGGAAGTAAAACCTGTAACGGCTGATAAAAGAGAGGTAAAATCCGTTATGCCTGATAAAAAGGAAGTGAAACCTGTTGTTGTCAATAATAAAGGCACTGCAACAGTAAAACCGGTATCCGCTACTGCCGGATATGTGGCGAAAATGGACGATTTCGGGGATATTGATCCCAAATATTGATATAATAATTAAAATTCAAGGAGGAATTTATGGTAACAGCAGGAGATTTTAAGAACGGTCTTACAATAGTGGTTGAGGGAAAGGTTTGTCAGATAATCGAATTTCAACACGTAAAGCCCGGAAAGGGAGCGGCGTTTGTGAGGACAAAGTTTAAGGATATAATAAACGGAGGAGTTGTAGAACGTTCATTCAGACCTACTGAAAAGTTTGATTCTGCCATAATTGAAAGAGTGGATATGCAGTATCTGTACACCGACGGAGAGCTGTTTCATTTTATGAACAATGAAAACTACGAGCAGACGGCGTTAAATGCGGAAACTGTCGGAGATTCGTTAAAGTTTGTTAAGGAAAACGAAACTGTAAAGGTTTGTTCGGTGAACGGCAAGGTGTTTGCAATAGAGCCTCCGCTGTTTGTGGAGCTTGAAATCACGGAAACAGAGCCCGGATTCAAGGGTGACACGGCTCAGGGAGCTACAAAGCCCGCCATAGTGGAAACCGGAGCACAGGTGGCGGTACCACTGTTTGTGGATCAGGGTAATAAGATAAAGATAGACACTCGTACAGGCGAGTATATGTCAAGGGTATAATAATGATTAATGACATTATGCAAGGTTTGAATGATATGCAAAAAGAAGCGGTCTGCCATAAGGACGGTTCGCTTCTTATTTTAGCGGGAGCCGGAAGCGGGAAGACAAGTGTTATTACAAGAAGAATCGCCATGCTTATAGAGAACGGAGTGAAACCGTACAATATTATGGCGATCACCTTTACCAATAAGGCTGCCAAGGAGATGAAAGACAGGGTATCAATGATTCTTGATGATGATATGAATTCCGTCTTTGTATCCACATTTCATTCCGCTTGTGTAAGATTTTTAAGAAGAGATATTGACAGGCTTGATTATGGACGTGACTTTACAATATATGATACCACAGATGCCAAGTCTGTGGTTAAGGCATGTATAAAAAAGCTTGATTTAGATCCTAAGGTTTATAAGGAGCGTTCTATTTTGAGCAGTATTTCAGGTAGGAAAAACAGAGTAAAGAGTGCCGCCGATAAAATAGAATTCGGATACGATTCTGATATAGACAGAAATATGGATCTGATTTATAAGGAATATCAGAAGCGATTGAGGCAAAATAATGCCTTGGATTTTGACGATTTAATTCTGAAAACAGTGGAGCTTTTACAGAATAATGAGGATATTAGAGAGTATTACGCAAATAGATTTAAGTATATAATGGTTGATGAATATCAGGACACCAATAATTCTCAATTTGAATTGATAAGATTGCTCGCAATTCATAAAAATTTATGTGTTGTGGGTGATGACGACCAGTCTATATACAGGTTTAGAGGGGCTAATATTGCTAATATCTTAAATTTTGAAAAACATTTTGAAAATACGAAGATAATAAAGCTTGAGCAAAATTATCGTTCCACATCTCAAATACTTGATTGTGCAAATGCTGTAGTATCACATAATACCGCCAGAAAAAATAAAAAACTTTGGACGGATAATAAAACAGGAAGTCTGCCGGAGTTTTGGCATTTTGAGACAGGTTATGATGAGGCGAATTTTGTTATCGGAGAAATTAGGGATTTGGTAGCAAAAAAGGAGTGTCAGTACAGCGATTTTGCCATTCTTTACAGGGCAAACAGTCAGTCACGTCTATTTGAGGAAAAGGCGGTATTTTATAATATTCCCTACAGACTTATAGGCGGAGTGAATTTTTACGCCCGTGCAGAAATAAAGGATATTCTGGCTTATTTAAGAGTTTTGGTTAATCAGTTTGATGATGTTTCATTACAAAGAATAATAAATGTGCCGAAAAGAGGGATAGGAAATACCACTATAACAAAATTGATGAATTTTGCAATAGCCAATGATTTAAGCCTTTATCAGACAATGATGGTTGTTGACGAAATTCCTTATATTTCAGGAAGAACAAGAAATCTTATCAATGATTTCTGTGTTCTTATGGAAGATTTCAGAAAAGCGGCTCATACATATAAGATTCAGGAATTAATTGAATTTGTCTGTGAAAAGACCGGATATATTAAAGAGCTTGAAGCGGAAATGACAGACGAGGCGAACGGCAGAATAGAGAACATAGGAGAGCTTCTATCAAAGGCACTTGATTACGATGAAAATAATGATATAGAGGGAATAGGCTTATTATCAGGTTTTTTGGAAGATGTCGCTTTAATTGCCGATGTTGATAATTTGACAGATGATGATTATATAGTAATGATGACATTACACGGCTCTAAAGGACTTGAATTTGACAGAGTATATTTGACAGGTATGGAGCAGGGAATGTTTCCCAGCTATTTTGCGATAGACAGCGGAGATGAAAAAGAGCTTGAAGAAGAGCGTCGCTTATGTTATGTAGGAATTACAAGAGCTAAGAAGATTTTAAAATTAACCTCCGCCGATAAAAGAATAGTAAACGGACAGACAATTTACTCGAAGCCCTCCTGCTTTGTTGAAGAAATACCTGATAAAATGCTGAATAAAATGGGACCTGTAGGTCGTACAAGCTCCTTCGTTTTAGGCGGTAATTTCGCCAAACAGGCGGGAAACGGTATTGTAAAAAATAAGATAAAAAGCTCCGTTTTTTTACAGCAAATTAAGCCGAACGGCAATAAACCTGAAAAAAAGCTTCCTGATTACTCTACAGGAGATAGAATAAGGCATATGAAGTACGGAGAAGGGAGTATATCGGATATTACCGATATAGGTAGAGATTATCAGGTAACGGTTGATTTTGACAATTTCGGCAGAAGAATATTATTAGCCGGATTTGCCAAACTTTCAAAAATTTAATTTTATTTATTATGAAAGTTTTAAGCGGAATATTGGGTATATTACTTGGAATCGGAATTGTTTTGGCGACATTGTTTACCGTTTTTCAAGCGGTTTTGTATACTGATGATGATTTTTTGCCTAAGAGGTTTGAAAGATATAGTGTAAAAGATAATATTCCGCCTATGAGAAAAGAAGAGCTTGATAGGATCGGAGTGCATATAATGAGGTATCTTGTCGGAAAAGAGCGGGATTTGCAGATGGAAGTCTATATAAACGGGAAGAGCCTGCCCTTTTTTAATGAACAGGATATTTTTCATATGAAAGAAGTAAAAGATATTTTCATAGGAGCATTAAGATTCAGAAATGTTCTTTGTTTTTTTATTTCAGTCATTTTAATTCTTTCGTTTACAAAATTTAAACATAATAAAAATATTATATTTAAAACGACATATAATTCTATTTTGATTCTGTTTTTTATACAGATGATAATCGGACTGTTTGTCCGAATTAATTTTGAAAGTTTTTTTATTTTATTTCACAAGATGATATTCAGTAATGATAAGTGGCTTTTTGATGCTGAAACGGATTTGATGATAAATATACTACCGCAAGAGCTGTTTTTTGAATCTGCCGTTTTGATTATCTCTTTATATTCAGTGTTTATGCTGATAGAAATATTTATATTTTATTTTTTGAGCAGGATAAAAAAAGTTGACCGAAGTTATTAAATATTTTATAACAAAAGGATATTAAATTTAGGAGATGATATGATAGTAAATGTTGGATTCGGAAATTGTGTTAATTCTGAAAAGCTCTTAGCTGTTCTTTGGACTGATGCCGCTCCTGTTAAGCGAATGATACAGATGTATAGAGAAAAGGGGCGATTATTTGATGCTACGGCGGGAAGAAAAACCAAGTCCGCACTTTGCCTGGAGGATGATTTTTGTGTTTTATCCGCATTACAGCCGGACACCTTGGCAAAGAGGTTTAATATGGACAGGACGCCGGGGGATATGCAGCAGGTGGAAGAATTTGAAGAAGAGTGATTTAGGAGAATGAATATGTGTGATAATAAAGGCAGTTTGATAGTTATTTCGGGATTTTCCGGTTCCGGAAAAGGCACTGTAGTTAGCGAACTTATTAACAGATATGACGGTTATGTGGTTTCGGTTTCTGCGACGACCAGAAAGCCGAGAGAAAATGAAATATACGGCAAGCATTATTTTTTCAAAACCGAAGCGGAGTTTGAGCAGATGATTGAAAGAGGTGAGCTTATAGAGTATGCAAGATATGTGGACAATTACTACGGGACTCCGAAAGAATATGTGGAAAATATGCTTAAAGCCGGTAAAAATGTCATTTTGGAAATAGAGGTAATAGGGGCAAAGAAGATAAAGGAGCTTTATAATGATGCTATAATGGTTTTTGTGATGCCTCCTGATATAGCTAAGCTTAAGGATAGGCTTGAGAACAGGGCTACTGAAGATAAAAATGTCTTAATGCAGAGGTTGAATCGTGCAAAGGAAGAGCTTGAGTACACAAAATATTATGATTATATTCTGATAAATGACAAGCTTGATTTTGCGGTTGAAAATATCCATTCTATTGTGTGTGCACACAAGCATAAGATAGAATTTAATGGAGAGTTTTTGCATAGAATCAAGAGCGAATTGGATAATGTTTGATATATGGAGGAGGGGAATATGTTACATCCATCTTATACGGATTTAATTAAGGTTGCAAATGAGGGAGTAGATAAGGACAACCCGTTGATAGTAAGCAGATATTCTATTGTTCACGCTACCGCAAAGAGAGCCAGACAGATAGTTGATGAGAGGAAAAATGAAGAGAATCAGGGGACTGATGTTAAGAAAAACGGTGTTGATAAGAAAGCGTTGTCGGTAGCCGTTGAAGAGATTGAAAACGGCGAAGTGAAAATAGTCGGTTGATTCAGGAGAGTTTATGTCTGAAATTATGTATTTAAGTACGAGAGATAAAAATAAGGCTTCAGTTTTTCCGTCCGTTGCAATAATAAAGGGTATAGCAGATGACGGGGGACTGTTTGTGCCATCTGAGATACCTGAAATCAATTTATCATTTTCAGAACTTGAAAATTTGGATTATAAAAGCTTGGCAGGAGTGATACTTGGCAAGCTTTTTACGGATTTTTCAAAGGAAGAAATTGATTATTGCGTATCTAACGCATACAACAGTGAAAAATTTGATAAAGACATAGTTAAAATAAGGAGCTTTGATAATGTGAGCTATTTGGAGCTGTTTCATGGAAGAACGCTTGCATTTAAGGACATGGCTCTTTCTATTCTGCCTTATCTGATGACAACTGCCGTAAAAAAGAACGGTCTTAAAGAAAAGATACTTATTCTTACAGCTACATCGGGGGATACCGGTAAAGCGGCTCTTGAAGGCTTTGCAGATGTTGCCGATATTGATATTATTGTATATTATCCGAAAAACGGTGTGAGCAACATTCAGGAATTACAGATGATAACACAGGAGGGGAAAAACACCAAAGTCATCGGTATAAACGGTAATTTCGACGATGCACAGGGTGCAGTAAAGCAGATTTTATCCGATGAGAATATAAAATATGAGCTTAAGAAAAGAGGCTATATTTTCAGCAGTGCCAATTCCATAAATATCGGAAGACTTGTTCCTCAGATAGTTTATTATTTTTATAGTTATGCACGATTATTAAGCAATGGTGTAATTACTGACGGTGACAAAATCAATATTTGTGTGCCTACGGGAAATTTCGGAAATATATTAGCCGCTTATTATGCTAAAGAGATGGGTCTTCCTGTGAATAAGCTTATTTGTGCCTCTAATGAAAATAATGTTTTAACCGATTTTTTTAACAGCGGTATATATAACAAAAACAGAGAATTTTTTACAACAAATTCTCCGTCTATGGATATTTTGGTATCCAGTAATCTTGAAAGATTATTATACCATTTAAGCGGAAATGATACGAAATATGTGTCGGATTGTATGCAGGCTCTTAAAACAGACGGAAAATATGCGGTAAATGATAAAGTAAAGGCTTCATTAAATA
>CAUUGW010000027.1:0-12266 GCA_963544785.1 uncultured Lachnospiraceae bacterium
CACAAGGGTGCAGGTGGAGCATCCGGTGACGGAGATGGTGACCGGAGTTGATATAATAAAAGAACAGATAACGGCTGCATCGGGTAAAAAACTCTCAATAACTCAGGACGAAATAGAGCTTAAAGGACATGCCATAGAATGCAGAATAAATGCGGAAGATGTATCTAAAAACTTTGCTCCCTGTGCGGGAACCGTAAAATTTTTGCAGCTGCCGGGAGGAAAAGATGTAAGAATAGAAACAGCCCTTTATAACGGTTATAAAATTCCTCCATTTTACGACTCAATGTTGCTGAAACTTATTGTTTGGGATAAAAACAGGGCTTCCTGTATAAGAAAAATGAGGATTGCTCTTGAGGAGCTGATAATTGACGGCATAGAAAACAATATAGAATTTCAATATTTTCTTATGTATTCAAAAGAGTTTATCGGCGGAAGATATAATACGGGCTTTGTAGACAAATTTATAAAGGAGCTTAATAATAATGCTGAAGTCATTTTCAGATAGAAAAAACAGGTTGATGAAATTTTTCTCTGAGGAAATTTTAAGAAAAGATTTTGAAAAAAATATAAAAACCTCCGACGGTAAAAATGAAACAAATGCTATAATTAAAAGCTGTCCCGATTGTAATTATAAGGCGAGTATCAGTGAGTTTTCAAACAATTATTATGTTTGCCCTAAATGTAATTATCATATCAGATTAAATACGGAGAACAGGATTAAACAGCTTTTTGATGAAAATACTTTTGAAGAATTGTTTGAAAATATGGAAACTCCTATGCCTGCACCTATGTTTGATAAGCTTGAATACGGTGCCAAGCTTAAAAATGCGAAACAAAGTACAAAACTTAAAGAGGCGGTTGTGTGCGGAACCGGATTAATGGACGAAATAAAAATAGCCGCAGCGATTATGGACAGTCATTTTCTGATGGGTTCTATGGGTACGGTGGTCGGAGATAAGATAACAAGGCTCATAGAATTTGCCACGGAAAGAAGATTGCCTTTGCTTATAGCCACAACCAGCGGAGGAGCAAGAATGCAGGAGGGAATATTATCTCTTATGCAGATGGCAAAGACGAGTGCCGCAATTAAGAGGCATAGCGATTTAGGACTGTTGTACATCACCCTGCTTACCAATCCCACGACAGGGGGCGTGAGTGCAAGTTTTGCAATGCTTGGTGATATAATAATAGCGGAGCCTGATGCCATAGTCGGTTTTGCAGGAAAAAGAGTAATAGAAAGAACCATAAATGAAACTCTTCCTCAGGAATTTCAAAAAAGTGAATTTGTTCAGGAGAAAGGTTTTATCGACATAATTCTGCAAAGAAGTGAATTAAAAGAAAATATAGTAAAGTTGCTTAAAATGCACGGCTATAAATGAGGTGACAAAATGGATTTAAGGGAGCAGGATTCTATTATAAAGAATCTTGAAGAGCAGATGAAAGAGTACATAAAAGATGGACTTGACATCAAAATAGCTCAAATAAAAAACAGCATATTAAGACAAAAAAGAAAGGCATTCAGAAGCCTCACCTCTTGGGACAGAGTTTATCTTGCCAGACGTTTTGACAGACCCAAGGCGGCGGATTTTATAGAAAATCTTTTCGATGATTTTGTAGAATTGCATGGGGACAGGTGTTTTGGAGATGATGCGGCTCTGATTGGAGGAATAGGCTATTTTCACGATATTCCGGTTACCGTTCTTGCACAGGCAAAGGGAAAAGACATTAACGAAAATATCAAGAGAAATTTCGGAATGAGCAACCCCGAGGGGTACAGAAAGGCATTAAGGCTTGCGAAGCAGGCGGAAAAATTTAAAAGACCTATAATTACTATAGTGGATACGTCGGGAGCCTATCCCGGAAGAGGGGCGGAGGAAAGAGGTCAGGCGGAGGCTATAGCCAAATGTCTATATGAGTTTTCGGCTTTAAAAACTATAGTGATATGCGTGGTTATAGGTGAGGGCGGAAGCGGAGGAGCACTTGCCCTAAGCGTGGGAGATCATATAATAATGCTTGAAAATGCCGTATATTCCGTGCTTTCTCCCGAGGGCTTCGCAACTATTCTCTGGAAAGATGTATCAAGGGCAAAAGAGGCAAGCGAATTGATGAAATTGACTGCCGACGACCTTTACCAGTTAAATGTGGTGGATGAGGTAATAAGGGAGAAGGTAGGAAGTATTTCCGAGAATAAGGAAGAGGTCTTTGAAAGCCTTGACAGGGCGATTTATAATGCCCTTATAAATTTAAAGATTAGGAATATAGAAGAAATAATAGAAAACAGATACGAAAAATATAGAAAAATAGGAAGATATAAATGAAAAATTTAAAAATTTCAGGCTATGGAAAGGCACTCCCGAAAAGGGTGGTAACAAACGATGATTTAAAAGAATTTGTCGATACGAATGATGAATGGATAGTGCAAAGAACAGGCATAAAGAGAAGACGAATAGGGGACGAGGGAGTAAGCACTCTTGCAACCGATGCCGCCAAGATGGCACTTAAAGATGCGAATCTTACGCCCGATGATATTGATTTGATTATCTGCTCTACAGTGACCGCCGATCAGATGACACCGTCCATTGCATGTATGGTTCAAAAAAACCTCGGCATATCGGATTCCGACGTCACGGCATTTGACTTAAATTCCGCCTGTACGGGATTTATATTTGCATTTAAAACCGCAGCGGCAATGCTTAATTCCTTTCATAAAAGAGCTCTTGTAATAGGAGCGGAAACTGTCAGCAGGATAACCGATTTTACGGACAGGAGCACCTGTATATTATTCGGCGATGCCGCAGGTGCGGTGGTTTTGGAAAAGACGGAAACCGATAAAGAAATGTATTTTTATACGAATTGTAAGGGTGATGACAGGTGGCTGAGCCTAAAGGGGGTCAAAAGCAATGTGAATATGAACAACAGGACTGTTGAATCAGGCTTTACGAGAATGAAAGGCGATGAGGTATTTAAATTTGCCTTAAGGGCTAATGATGATGCTATAGACAGAATACTTGAACAGGCGGGTATTAAAACCGAGGATATAGATTTTGTCGTACCCCATCAGGCTAATTTACGCATCATAGAGGCAATTGCAAAAAGGACACGGCTTCCCATGGAAAAATTTTTTATTAATCTTTCGGAATACGGCAATACAAGTTCCGCAAGTGTGCCGCTTGCCCTTTGTGAGGCTCATGAAAACGGCATGTACAAAGAGGGCGACAGAGTATTGCTGTTAGGATTCGGAGGGGGTCTTTCGTGGGGCTCAATTTTAATAGAATTTTAATGACGGGAGGTAATCAATATAATTATGATAAATGAATTATTAGGTATAAAATATCCCATTATTCAGGGAGGAATGGCTAATATTGCAACTGCGGAACTTGCAGCTGCCGTATCTAATGCCGGCGGTTTAGGCTTAATAGCAGGCGGAGCTTTAAATCCTGATGATTTAAAATCACAGGTTGAAAAGTGCAAGTCTTTGACCGACAAGCCGTTCGGTGTAAATGTGATGCTTATGAATCCGCATACTCCCGAAATTATGGAATATTTAATAGAAAATCCCGTGTCCGTTGTGACAACGGGTGCGGGGAATCCCGCTAAATATGTGGAAAGACTTAAAGAAAAGGGTACTTTGGTAATTCCCGTTGTAGCATCTGTCGCTTTGGCTAAAATGATGCAAAAATCCGGAGCTGACGCTGTTATAGCGGAGGGCTGTGAGGCAGGAGGGCATATAGGTGAGCTCACCACTATGGCACTTGTACCGCAGGTGGTTGACGCCGTTAATATTCCGGTGATTGCGGCAGGAGGCATAGCGGACGGAAGAGGTTTTAATGCGGCAATAATGCTCGGAGCATCGGGCGTTCAGATAGGAACGGTGCTTCTTTCAGCTGATGAATGTCCCGTGCATGAAAATTACAAGACAGCCGTATTAAAGGCTAACGATACCTCTACAACGGTGACCGGCAGAACCTTGGGCTCTCCTGTCAGGGCTTTAAAAAATCAGATGACAAGGCAGTGTTTAAAGCTTGAAAAAGAGGGTATGTCCCAAGAGGAAATAGAAAAGCTTACAATAGGCTCTCTTAAAAGAGCAGTATTTGAGGGAGACACTCAAAACGGCTCCGTTATGATGGGGCAGATAGCCGGAATATGCAAAAAAACCGGAAGCGTGAAAAGCATTATAGAGTACATAATAAATGATGCAAAGGAAAAAAGGGATTATCTTAAAAACTATAATTTTTGATTGGAGAATTTTATGAGCACAGCTTTTGTATTTGCAGGTCAGGGAAGCCAAAAAGTGGGAATGGGTCTTGACTTTTATGAGAATCGTAAAGAGAGTAAAGAAATATATGATTCATTTGAAACGCCCTTTGATTTAAAAAATATCTGTTTTAAAGGTCCGAAAGAGGACTTGGACAATACCGAGTTTGCACAGCCCTGTATAGTTGCCACATCTCTTGCCATAGCCGAGGCTTTACGTGCGGAAAAAATAGTTCCCGAATATGTGGCGGGCTTAAGCCTTGGAGAATACTCCGCCTTAACCTATGCAGGCACTTTTTCTTATAAGGACATACCGAACATCGTGTCAAAAAGAGGAAAGATAATGGCAACGGCGCTTCCCAAGGGCACAACCGGAATGGCGGCTGTGATGGGAGCGGATATAGATACAATAAAAGCTGCTTTAGACGATGTAAAATCCGGAATTTGTGAAATAGCCAACTACAATTCTCCGGCACAGATAGTGATAACGGGAGAAATGGCGGCACTTGATGAGGCGATAAGTAAGTTAAAAGAAAAAAAGGCGAAGTGTATTAAGCTTAATGTGAGCGGAGCTTTTCATTCATCACTTTTAAATGATGCGAGTGTAAAGCTTGATGAGCTGTTGTCGGGATATGAGATAAAAAGACCTGAAATAAAGGTGGTGTATAACGTATGCGGAACGACATCGGACGATGATATAAAAAGTTTGCTGGTAAGGCAGATAAAATCATCGGTTCGCTTTATGCAATCTGTAGAATATATGATAGAAAAAGGTGTAGATACCTTTGTGGAAGTAGGTCCCGGAAAGACATTAAGCGGCTTCATAAAAAAGATAAATAAGGATATAAAAATATTGAATGTCGAAGACTTGGATTCGCTTGATAAAACAGTTAAGGAGATTAAAAAATGAGTGATAATATAAGGAAAACAGCACTTGTAACCGGTGCGTCAAGGGGTATCGGCAGGGCGGTTGCAGTAAGGCTTGCAAAATCGGGATATAATGTCGTGGTAAATTACAGCGGAAATGACATTGCAGCTGACGAAACGGTGTCACTTTGTAAAAAGGAAAATGTCGATAGTATAGCCATAAAGACCAATGTGGCTGATTTTGCCGAAGTGGATAATATGATAAAGACCGTTATGGACAGGTTCGGAAGAATAGATTGTTTGGTAAATAATGCGGGAATTACAAAGGACAAGCTTATTTTAGGTATGAAAGAAGAGGACTTTGACGATGTTATCGCAATTAATTTAAAAGGGGTCTTTAACACCATTAAGATGGTAACTCCTATTATGCTTAAACAAAAATCCGGCAATATAGTAAACATCACCAGTATAACAGGCTTATGCGGAAATGCGGGACAGGTGAATTATGCTGCGGCAAAGGCGGGAGTAATAGGAATCACAAAGACCGTTGCAAAGGAGCTTGCAGCCAAGAATATCAGATGCAATGCGGTTGCACCCGGGTTTACAAAGACAGATATGACGGCAAAGATGAAAGATGATGTTTTTGCAAAGGCGACGGAAGCGATTCCGCTTAAAAGGGCGGGAGAGCCTGAGGACGTGGCTAATTTGGTCAATTTTTTGGCAGGTGATGAAAGCTCATATATAACGGGAGAGGTAATAAAAGTGGACGGCGGACTGTATATGTGACACTTGAGAATAAGAGTAAGAGTGTATAAAGGAAGGTATGTAATGCAAAGAAGAAGAGTGGTAATAACAGGTATGGGAGCATTATCTCCTATCGGAAATACTATAGATGAGGTGTGGGATTCCATTATTAATAAAAAATGCGGAATAGATAATATCACACAGTTTGATACTGAAAATTATAAGGTAAAGCTTGCAGGAGAAGTAAAGAACCTTGATGTGGAAAAATACCTTAATAAAAAGGACATAAGAAACAGTGCTAAATTCATACATTTTGCAAGGATTGCCGCCATGCAGGCTATGGAAGATTCTAAAATAGATTTGGGAAAAATAGACCACACCAGATTCGGGGTGCTTTTAGGAAGCGGAGTAGGCGGAATGGATGAGATAGAGCATTCCGAAGATAAGTTAAGAGATAGGGGGCCGAGCAGGGTATCTCCGTTTTTTATACCCAGTGTTATAATCAACCTCGCATCGGGGGCTGTGGCTATCGACTATAATGCAAAGGGACACTGCAGCTCCGTGGTGACTGCTTGTGCCTCTTCAAACAATGCCATGGGAGCCGCATTTCACAAGGTTGCATACGGATATGAGGACATCATAATTACCGGCGGAACGGAGGCTACCATTACGCCTTTGGCGGTGGCAGGCTTTATGAATATGAGGGCATTGTATGAGGGAGATGATAAAAACAGGGCGAGTATACCTTTCAGCAAGGACAGGAGCGGCTTTGTAATAGGAGAGGGTGCGGCGGTATTGATTTTTGAAGAGTTAAATCATGCCAAAGAAAGAGGAGCAAAAATCTATGCGGAGGTGGTAGGTTACGGTGACAGCTGTGATGCGTTCCATATTACCGCACCTCTTGATGACGGTAGCGGTGCCGCTCTTGCTATGCAAAGAGCCTTGGAGGATGCACAAATCAGCCCTTGCGATATAGACTATATCAATGCACACGGAACAAGCACCCCGTTAAACGATAAGATAGAAACCGCTGCCGTTAAGACATGCTTTAAGGAGCATGCAAGAGCCCTTGCAATGTCATCAACGAAATCATATACAGGGCATTTGCTCGGAGCAAGCGGTGCAATAGAGGCGGTAATTACCGTGTTGGGACTTAAAAATTCCTATATGCCGCCTACAATCAACTATTCCGAAAAGGATGAGGAATGTGATTTGGATATTATTCCTAATGAGGGCAGAAAAGCGGATTTCAAATATGCGATGAGCAATTCTTTAGGCTTCGGGGGTCATAACGCTTGCATCGTCTTTAAGAAATGGGAGGAGTAAATGCTGTACAACATTGAACAGATAAAGGAGATAATCCCTCATAGACCGCCGTTTTTGCTTGTAGATAAGATCTTGTCGATAAATGATGACAATACTGAAATAATCGGACAAAAATGCGTATCTATGAACGAGCCGTTTTTTGCAGGGCATTTTCCTAAAAAAGCCGTGATGCCGGGTGTTTTAATAGTGGAGGCATTGGCTCAGACAGGAGCGGTACTTTTATTAAGCATTCCTGAAAATAAGGGAAAGATAGGTTATTTTGCGGGAATAAATAATATGAAGTTTAAAAAACAGGTGGTCCCGGGTGATGTTCTGACCCTAAAGGTCAAATTGGAAAGACACAAAGGACCGTTATATTTTGCAAGCGTTACGGCTACGGTAGATGATAAAATAGCGGCAACGGGTGAAATAATGTCAATTATTGCTGATTGACAGGAAAGGGAGGCAGGGCGTGAATATCAGAGAAGAAGCCGAAAATTTGGAGCTGAGTATATTAAGTAAATATGCTACCTTAAGTATAAACAGCAAGGGACGTGAAAGAGAAGAGACGCCCTGCGACATAAGACCCGTCTTTCAAAGAGATAGGGACAGAATAATACACAGCAAGTCTTTCAGGAGATTAAAGGACAAGACTCAGGTATTCTTAGCCCCTATAGGAGATCATTACAGGAACAGACTTACTCATACTCTTGAGGTGACACAAATCTCAAGAACCATAGCGAGGGCATTAAAGCTTAATGAAAGCCTTACAGAGGCGATAGCATTAGGTCATGACCTGGGGCACACTCCTTTCGGTCATTGCGGAGAGAGGGTGCTTAACAAACTGTCTTCCAAGGGATTTGTACACTCGGAACAGAGTGTGAGAATAGTGAAATATTTGGAAAATAAGCATAAGGGGCTTAATCTTTCCTATGAGGTGATAGACGGCATAAGGAATCATCAATCAAGCGGAAACCCAAGCACAATGGAAGGGAAGATAGTTAGGATTTGTGATAAGATAGCCTATATAAACCACGATATAGATGATGCTATCAGAGGCGGAGTTTTAAAAAATGATGATATTCCGAGAGAATTTACCGATATTTTAGGGGATACCGTAAAGCTTCGTTTAGATACTATGATACACGACCTTATTATAAACAGCAGGGATAAAGATGACATAATAATGTCAGAAGAGATAGAAGATGCTGTAAAGGGTTTAAGAAAATTTATGTTTAACAGGGTTTACTTAAATGAGCGTGCAAAAAAAGAGGAGCCCAAGGCTGAACTTATGCTTGAAACTCTCTACAATCATTATAAGAAAAATAAAGATATGATTCCACAGAATTTTATTAAAGATTATGATAATGATGAAAATATAGATGTTATAATCTGTGATTATATTGCGGGAATGACCGACCAATATGCAATAAGAGAGTTTGAAAAGCTGTATATTCCATTATCATGGAGTGTGATTATATGAGCATTTCAGATGAATTAAACAGCAGATTAAATATTGTAGATATAATTTCAGAATATGTCAGTTTAAAAAAGGCAGGGAGCGAATACAAGGGTCTCTGTCCTTTTCATAGTGAAAAAACACCCTCATTCAGTGTTTCTGACAGGAAGCAGGCATATCATTGCTTCGGCTGCGGCTGCGGCGGAGGAATGATAAAGTTTGTGATGGACTATAATAACATCGACTATCTTGAAGCGGTGGGAATACTTGCCAAAAAGGCGGGGATCGACCTCACACATAAAATGGACAGTAATAAGTATAACATGAGACTTAAGGAGCTGCAAATTGTCAAACAGATTAAAGAAGTGAACAATCTTGCGGCACGTTTTTATGTAGGTGCCTTATACAGTCCGGTAGGAGAAAGGGCAATGGCTTATTTAAACGGCAGGGGAATGGATAAGAAAGCGATTGCAAAGTCGGGGCTCGGGTATTCTCCGAATCCCTATGCCCTTTACGAGCTTTTAAAAGATAGATATAATGATGAAATTTTATTAAAAAGCGGGATATTTAAACTTAACAATAACGGTAAATTAGCCGATGTATTTAAAAATAGACTTATTTTTCCGATTTTAAATGAGAATAGGGAAGTAATAGCTTTCGGGGGGCGTACTTTGGACAAGGACGGATTCCCGAAATACATCAATTCTCAGGAAACAGCTGCTTTCAGCAAGAAAAAGACCCTTTATGGGTTATATTTATCTAAAAGAAAGAAAAATCGTGATTATTTCCTAATCTGTGAGGGATATATGGATGTCATTGCTTTAAATCGGGCAGGCTATGACAACGCCGTGGCATCGCTCGGCACATCGCTGACCACGGGGCAGCTGCATTTGATAAAGGCATATACGGATAATTTGTATTTTATGTATGACAGTGATGAAGCCGGAATAAAGGCTATAAACAGAGCCATACCGCTTGCAGTAGCTGAGGGGCTTTATTTAAAGGTGGTTGACCTTCAGCCTTATAAAGACCCCGATGAATTTTTATCCGAAATGGGAAAAGAGGAGCTTGAAAAAAGAATCGAAAATGCTGTAAATCCGGTGTTTTTCAGGGGAGATGTCCTTTATAGGAATGTGGATAAAAAAGACCCTGACAGCAGATTGAGGTTTTTTAATCAACTGGCGGATATATTATCCGATATCAGCGACAATATAGTCAGAACGGAGTATATCTCTTCCTGTGCCGACCGCTATTTATTGGATAAAAATTTGTTACTGTCCGAGGTGAACAGTCAGGGCTACAAAAAAGAAGTGAGGCATTTAAACGAGGAACAAAGGCAAAAAGACAGAGATGTACACAGGAAAAAGCCCAATACTTTCAGCGAGGCGCAGGGTATGCTTTTGGCTTGGCTTATTGATGACAAAAATATTTATGATTTTGTAAACAAGTATATAGAAGAGGAAGACTTTACGGTAGAATTATTTAAAAAATCTTATAATTCACTTAGAAAATCTTATGATGAATTCAAAGGATTTACCTTTGACGGACTTTCTGCTGAAGAGGAGAGTGAGCTGACTTATATATTGCTTAAGGGAGCTGATTTTCTGACGGATAATAAAGAAAATAATTTTACGGCATTAAAGGAGCTTATTATAAAGGTCAAAATGCAAAGATACGATGAATTTAAAAAAATCATTGAAAATTTTTAAATTGAGGAAGAGATTAAAACCAAAAGGAATGAATTGGCGGAAATAAAGAAGCTGATAGAAAAAATTAGCAGTTTGAAAGATTTTTAACCGACTGATTTATAAATTTGTTTAAGGAAGGGATAAAGTATGCTTGAAAAAAAGACAGATAAGCTTTTAAAAAAAGTGGAAAAAGAAACGAAGAGTTCAAAAGCTAAGGATAAAAAAACAACCTTAAAAAAGGAATCTGTTGAAAACAGCATCTCTCAAGAAGAAAACATAGCATTTGCTCAAATGACGAAAGAAGAGCAAACGGCATATATAGCGGACAAATTACCTGCGTTGCTTGAGATAGCAAGAAAAAAGAAAAACCTGATAGAGAGAAAAGAGATAATAGATTTTATCGGTATTGATTTGGATCCTGACAGGTTGGAGGAAATTCAGGCTTATTTGGAGGACAACAATATAGACATCTTTCCTATGCCCGATGAACAGCTTGATGTAATAGTGGACGACGACATTCTTTTGGAAGAGAATGTAGAAGATATTGACATAGAAAAGATAGACGAAATCGACCTTGAAATGGATCTTGATAAAAACATTGACAACATAAATGTAGAAGATCCTATCAGAATGTACCTAAAGGAAATAGGCAAGGTCAGACTGTTAAAACCTGAAGAGGAAATAGAGCTGGCAAAAAGGTTGGAGCTTGGAGATGAAGAGGCAAAAAAAATGCTTGCAGAAGCGAATCTCAGGCTTGTGGTCAGCATAGCGAAGCGTTATGTGGGAAGAGGTATGCAGTTCCTTGATCTTATTCAGGAGGGGAACTTAGGCTTAATTAAGGCGGTCGAGAAGTTTGACTATACAAAGGGATTTAAGTTTTCCACCTATGCCACATGGTGGATAAGACAGGCCATTACCCGTGCCATTGCGGATCAGGCTCGTACTATCAGAATTCCGGTGCATATGGTGGAAACTATAAATAAGCTCATAAGAGTATCAAGACAGCTTTTACAGGAGCTTGGAAGAGAACCCATTCCGGAAGAGATAGCGGTGAAAATGGATTTACCCGTGGAGAAAGTTAGAGAAATTCTAAAAATATCTCAGGAGCCGGTATCCTTGGAAACTCCGATAGGAGAAGAAGAGGACAGCCATTTAGGCGACTTTATTCAGGATGAAAAGGTTCCGATACCGGCGGAAGCCGCCACATATAACCTTTTAAAAGAACAGCTTGACGAGGTTTTAAATACACTGACTGAAAGAGAGAGAAAGGTATTGAGATTAAGGTTCGGATTGGACGACGGCAGGGCAAGAACCTTAGAAGAGGTAGGCAAGGAATTTGATGTTACCAGAGAGCGTATCAGACAGATCGAGGCTAAAGCACTTAGAAAATTAAAGCACCCCAACAGGAGCAGAAAGCTTAAGGACTATCTGGAATGATAAATACAGGCGGTTTTTTAAGTGAAAGGCTATCCTGTATCTGTAAGCTCGCTCTTAGGGGCGAGCTTTTGATAGATATAGGCTGTGACCACTCCTATGTTCCTATATTTTTAATAAAAAACGGATTGTATGACAGGGCTGTTGCCTGTGACATAAACAACAATGCCCTTAATATTGCAAGAAATAATATCAGCTTAAATAACTTAGAAGAAAAAATCAGCTGTGTTTTAAGTGACGGACTTAAAAATATAGATGCAAATGCCGATTGTGTGGTAATAGCAGGAATGGGAGGGGAGCTTATTGCAAAGATTTTAAAGTCGTCCAAGCAAAAGCTTAATATGTTTGAAAGATTTATATTACAGCCTCAGGGAAAGACCGATGTTTTAAGGCGTGCATTGTGTGAGCTGTCATTGTTTATTGAAGATGAGATAATGGTCTTTGAAAAGGAGCATTATTACAGTATAATGAGGGTTACCGGAAACAGGACGAAATATGATGAGATATTGAATCTT